>JAQBHE010000456.1:0-9182 GCA_032128015.1 Holophagae bacterium | reverse complement strand
TGGTGGTCGGGATCGTTGCGCTGCCGCTCGCGATCGCGTTCGCAATCGCGTCGGGTGTCAAACCCGAGCAGGGTCTGTTCACCGCGATCATCGCCGGCTTCCTGATCTCGGCGCTGGGCGGCAGCCGGGTTCAGATTGGCGGTCCGACTGGCGCCTTCATCGTCATCGTCTACGACATCGTCGGCCGTCACGGCTATGAGGGCTTGGCGACCGCGACCCTGCTCGCGGGGGTGATGCTGATCGTGATGGGACTGTCGGGTCTGGGCGCGGTGATCAAGTACATCCCGTACCCGGTGACCGTCGGCTTCACCGCCGGGATCGCGCTGATCATCCTCTCCGGTCAGTTGCGCGATCTCCTGGGCTTGGAGATGGACAGCGTGCCTGCCGGTTTCGTCGACAAATGGGTCGCTTACGCCGGGTCGCTGGGGACGGCGCACGCCGCGTCGGCGGCGATCGGAGGGTTGGTGCTGGTAGTGATCGTGTTCTGGCGGCGGGTGACCTACCGGGTGCCGGGCTCGATCGTCGCGCTGGTGCTCGCGACCGCGCTGGTCCACGGGCTCGATCTTCCGGTCGACACCATCGGCAGCCGCTTCGGGACGGTAGCGAGCTCGCTACCGATGCCGCGGCTACCCGCACTGTCGCCAGCGCTGGTGCGCGAGCTGTTCCCGGCCGCGGTGACGATCGCGCTGCTCGCGGGGATCGAGTCGCTGCTGTCGGCAGTGGTCGCCGACGGCATGACCGGCCGGCGCCACCGCTCGAACATGGAGCTGGTCGCGCAAGGGATCGCCAACGTGGTGTCGCCGATCTTCGGCGGTATCCCGGCGACCGGCGCGATCGCGCGCACCGCCACCAACGTCAAGAACGGTGGCCGAACCCCGGTCGCGGGGATGGTGCATGCCGTAGTGCTGTTGCTGATCCTGTTGTTCTTCGGCAAATGGGCGGCGCTGATCCCGATGCCTGCGCTCGCCGGCATCCTCGTGGTGGTCGCCTACCACATGGGCGAATGGCGACTCTTTGCTCGGCTGTTCCGTGGCCCCAAGAGCGATGTCCTGGTGTTGCTCGCCACGTTCCTGCTGACGATCCTGGTCGATCTGACGGTGGCGATCCAAGTCGGAGTGGTGTTGGCGGCGTTCTTGTTCATGCGCCGGATGGCGGAAGTCACCGAGGTCGGCTTCCTCTCCGAGATCCTCGACGACGATGAAGAGATGGAGAAGGGGGAGGATCCCGGCGCGGTCCGCGAGCGCTCGATCCCGCACGGGGTCGAGGTGTTCCAGGTCACCGGCCCGTTCTTCTTTGGCGCCGCCGACAAGTTCCAGACCGCCCTGGGACGGATTCGCGACCGTCCGCGGGTGTTGATTCTGAGGCTCCGGCGGGTGCCCATCCTCGACGCCACAGGTCTGCAAGCGCTCGAGAGCATGCTCAGCCAGCTACGAGCCGAGGGCACCACGGTGTTGTTCTCCGGCCTCCAGCCGCAGCCGCGACGGGTACTCGAGAAGGCCGGCGTCTTGGTCGCGCTGGGCGCCGACAACGCCTGCGCCGATCTCGAGAGTGCGCTGGCGCGGGCCCGCGAGCTGATGGCGACGCAAGACGCGGCCTGAGCGGGAGTGCCGGAGGCAATCAGAAATCGAGATCGAAACCAACGAGCACGGTGCGCGGCATTCCGGGGCGGGCGCCGTAGGGCCGGCGCGCCGCGAGGTAGACCTCGTCGAAGGCGTTTCGTACCTGGACGAACAGGCGCAACCGTTCGAGCGGTCGCTCCTCGAGGGCGAGGTCGAACGTCCAGTGAGCGTCGGTGGCGAGCGCCGGCACCAACGGCCCGCTCCCTGAGCGGGTGCGCATGGCGTCGGTGTACGCGAGCACGCCGCTGACCCCGAAGTGGCGGGTCGAGATGCCACCGTCGATCGCCAGACGGTGAGCGGGAAGGTAGGGGAGCCGGTCGCCGCGATGCACTGCTGGCCCCCAATCTTCGAAGTCGGTCGCGAACGATGACTGGAATATCGCTTCGGTGAAGGTGTAGCTCAATCGCAGCGGCCCAGCGAGGCCGCCGGATGCGTCTCCGAGGTCGATGCGCAGCGACGCCTCGATGCCGCGGGCGTGGACGGCGCCGCCGTTGTGGAGATCGCCGGTGGTGGCGCCGCCGCCGCTCACCGTTTCGACTCCGAGCAGGTTGTCGTAGTCGTTCCAGAAGGCGACCAGCTCGCTGCGCAGCCGCGATCCGACCCAACGGTGGCCGAGCTCGAAGTTGAGGCTGCGTTCCTCGCGAGTGTCCGGGTTCTGACCGGCGCCCGGAGGTGAAAAGCCGCGGTGGATGCCGAGGAACAGCCGCTGCTTCGGTCGCAGCTCCCAGGTAGCGCCAACTCCCGGAATCCACACCTCGACGGCGTTGTCGCGGCGGCGCTGTGGCCCCAGATCCCGCTTCGGATCTGCGGTGGAGAAGTCGTCGCGACGGTAGTCGATCGATTCCCGACGGATGCCTGGGGTGACGGTGAGTCGGCCGGTGCGTATCGTGTCTTGAAAGAAAAGGGCGAAGGCCTTCGCGGTCGACAGGCGATTCGATTGGCTGCCCGGAGCGCCCTGGCGGTCGAGCAACGGCCGGCCACCGTGCATTTGGTAGCCGTCCTCGTGCTGGAAGCGGTCTTCGTCGTCCTTGTGGAGTCGCGCACCGATCTCCAGATCGTGCTCGGTCCCAGCGCTTCCGAGCGACCAGGTGAGCAGGGTCTGCACGCCGCGCGACGCGTAGGAGCGCCGGTTGTGACGGACGGTGAGGGCAGAGGGGTCACTGTCGACCTCGCCGCGCAGAATCGCGAGGTGCTGCGAGTAGCGGTCCGGGCTCTCGAGGATCGCGGCGTTCGAGACTCCGAGCGTGCTCTCGTTCTTGAACCAGTCCCGGAAGAAGTCATGGTCGTAGGCGGCGAAGACGAGGTCGAAGCGCGACCGCGGTCTCAGCACCCACCGCGCCTGCCGGAGGTCGTGGTCGGCGCGAATGCCGTCGGCGGCGGAGCCGGCGTAACGGCGGAAGGGCGTCTGTGCGAAGTCGTCGCCGGTGAGACCGAGGTAGGTCTCGCGTCCGCGCTGTCGGCTGCGCCCGAGCTTGAGCTCCAGGGACTGCTGCCATGGCGCGCCGCTGGTGCTGTCGAAGCGCAGCTTGCCGAGCAGGTCCCCGATCGCAGTGCCGGTGTTACCGCCACCGTCGAGCTGCTTGAAACCGCTGCTCTCCTGGTGGTACGACTGGAGGAGCCAGCCCATGCGCGAGCGGGTGTCGCCGGCGCGAGCATGCAGCACCTGACTGCCGTACTCCCCGGCAGAGCCGTGGAGCGCCAGACCGAGGCGGCCGGGTACGCTGGCGGTGATCAGGTTGATCGCGCCGCCGGTGGTGAAAGGCCCCTGCTGGATCGCCGCAGACCCCTTACGCACCTCGACCGACTCGAGCCTGCCAGTGCTGGGGAAGTAATACGCGGCCGGGGCCGTATAGGGAGCCGGCGCGATCAACACCCCGTCCTCGAGCAGGGTGATCTTGGAGCTGCGTTCGACCCCGGTGGCCCGCATGCCGATGTTTGGACGGAGGCCAAGCCCGTCCTCCTCCTGGACGTAGACCCCGGGCACCACCGCGAGCACCCGGTGGATGTCGGTGTAGTTCTGTCTCTCGAGCTCCGCCGGTCCTAGGATTTGAACCGAGCCCGGGACTTCGGCCGCCTTCTCAGCCGTGCCGACGATGCTCAGGTGCTCGGTGACTGTGAGTGTCGGTGGCTGCGGGGGTGGTACGAGGGGCGCACCGACGGCGGCGAGCGTGCCCGCGACGCGGAGGGCGCCGGCCAAGAAAGAAATCGTGAGCATTGCCGGCCTTGATGCTATTGAGACTCGATCTCGTTAGACAGACACGAGTCTAACTGGTCGAAAATTTCCTGGTCAAGTGTTGGCCTCGGCGACTGTTGGCCTCGGCGACCTCCCCGTCGGGTCGCGAAACCGCTCGTCAACCGCTGCGATCGAAGCTGCAGGAGTGCTCGCAGCCCGGCGTCGACTCGACCTGCACGGTGACATGGACCAGACCGAAGCGCTTGCGCAGCCGATGCTGGACGCGCTCGAGCACCGCGTCACTGGACTCCGCGGGGTCACGGACGACGTGGGCGGTGAGCGCTTTCTTGCCTTGGCCGATGGTCCAGATGTGAAGGTCGTGGATCGAAGCGACCCCGGCGATGCCGGTCATCGCGTCGAGCACTTCGCTCGAAGCCGGTCGCGACGGTGCACCTTCCATCAGCACGTGAGCAGCGTCGCGCAGCAGCGCCAGAGCCGAGCCGAGGATCAACAGCGAGATCAGCACCGAGGCGACCGGGTCGGCGAGCCGCCAGTCGAAGAACAAGATGAGCGCGCTCGCGACGATCGCGCCGACGCTGCCGAGGGTGTCGGCGACAACGTGGAGCCAGGCGCCGCGCAGGTTGAGGCTGTGGTAGTGGGAGCCGTGCAGTGACCGCAGCACCGCCAGGTTGATCGCCAGCCCGCCGAGCGCGACCGCGAGCATCGGGCCGCCCCACACCGGCGGCGGGGCGGCGAGCCGGGTCATCGCTTCGACCGAGATCCACACCGCCGCGGCGACCAGGGCGAGGCCGTTGAGGCTCGCGGCGATCACCTCGGCGCGGTGAAAGCCATAGGTGCGGCGCTCGCTGGCCGGTCGGCGAGTGAGCGCGAGCGCACCCAACGAAAGGGCCAGCGAGGCGACGTCGGAGAGCATGTGGCCGGCGTCGGCGAGCAGGGCCAGCGAGCCGGTGAGAAGTCCGCCGACGACTTCGGCCACCAAATAGCCGGCGGTGAGCGCCAGCGCGATCCGTAGCCGGCGTCGGATGACGTTGCCGGTGCCAGCGGACGATACGAGGTCGGATTCGTGATCGTGGTGGTGATCGCGATCGTGATCGTGGGCGGGGCCGGACGCGTCCCAGCCGATCTCGCTCGACTCGCGTGGGTCGCGTTTCGAGGCAGCTGCCCGTTCCCCAGGCTCAGCGGCCGGCATGCTTGGCGACCACCTGCAGCAGATCGTCGATGGTGGTGGCGCGCTCGGCCGCGCTCCGCGCTCGAGGGCATCGATGAGGCAGGTCTCGACGTGATGCTGGAGCAGCAGATAGCGGATCCGCGACACCGCGCCCTCGATCGCTGACAGCTGAAGCAGCAGCTCGATGCAGTCCTGGTCCTCGTCGAGCATCCGCTCGACGCCGGCGAGCTGACCGCGCACGCGTCGCAGCCGGTTGCGCAGACGGGTCCGTTTCGCCGCTTCCAATCCGATACCCCCCGGGGGTATTCTCGGGCTACCAGAACGGGATTGTCAATGCCGCCCGCTCCCACCGCCAACGACATCCTGTTCCTGATCGGCTTTCGCAATCGGACGCGAGTGGTGCTCGAGTGGCTCTACGGGTATCTCACTTCGCGCCGTGGCGCTCGGCTGCTGTATCCGCCCCCCGACCGTCGCTGATCGCGAGATCCGAGGTCGCTGTCGCTACTTGCGGGCGTACGGCGACTTCTTCTGCTTGTAGCCCGTCGGTGGATCGAAGGCGTTGGCAGGGACCGGTCCGAGTCGCACCTCGGTGGCCACCGAGTTGGTCTCGAAGTCCATCCCCATGATCTTGGTCTTGAAGTGAGTCTCAAGCGGAAAGCCCTCGACCTCTTGCATCTTGTCGATCAACTTCTCGATGCGACCGGCCATCGGCCCCATGGTGGCGTAGAACGCCTTGCGCGCCTGGTTGGCCTGTGCCGACACTCGGAGACCAGGGGCCGACCACAGCCGGAACACGAACGTCTGACCCATCGCCACGACGTATTCGTTGCAGGCGTATCCCGCGATCTCGCGGCTCTGACCGGTCTTGGTGACGGTGACTTCGGCGTCTCCGGGCAGCATCTTCTCGAGGATCGGATTCTGCTCGAGCAAGGTGCGGAGCTCGGCGAACGCCCCCGCGATCTCCTCCAGACTGGTTTCCCAGTACACCTTCTTGTTGTGGTCAATGAACACCATCTTGCCGGCCACGGTGTCGTAGATGGTGTCGGCGCTACCGTCGGCGGTGCGCACTTTGGTGTCGGTGAAGTACTGGGTCGAGGTTCGGGGCGCGCCCTTGCTGGCCGACACCGTCGAGACGATCGTCATGTCCTCGGCGGCGACCGAAGACGAGAGCGCGAAGGTGACGGCGAGGGCGAGTGCGAGGAGCAGCTTGGAGTATTGGCGCATGGGTGGCTCCTTCAGTGCTGAGAGCAGTCGGTCGGCTCGCAGGCCGATTGTGGAGGATCTTAGCCCGCCGGGGACGGGGCCTGCGCGCCCATCCCATCCACGGAGTCGGGCTCGGTCGTCGACAGGTCGATGAGCCACCGTCCCGGCACCGCCGCGTCAACGACGTGGCGAGCCAGGTTGAGCCAACGGCAGCAGCGATCCAGGATCGCGCTGTCGGCGGTGGCGACGATGTCGGTGGACTCGCGCAAGATGCGGTCTGGACTCGCCACCAGGTCGACTCGCCAGCGCCAACCGCGCTGCTCGGCAAGGCCGGTGATGAAGCGCCCGAGACGCCCGCTGTTCGAGATCGGCCGGTCGAGGAGCCAGGTCACCGAGCCGCTCGCGTGCGCGGTCAGCCAGTCGCCGATCGCTTCGAGCGCCGGGCCGGTGACCTCGAGGCTTCGGTAGTGCCGCGATAGTGCTGCGAGGTCGCGGTAGACCGAGTCCCGGGCGAGCAGGATCAGGCCGCCGCTCATCGCTGCCTCGACGGTAAGCAGCGCGTTGTAGCCGTCAATCCACAGCGGCGCGTCGCCGAGGTCCGCGGGCTCGATCATCCGTCGTCGCCGGCGCTCGCACGCCTGGTCGCTCGCGGCACAGCGCTGGAGCGCCTGGCGCTGGCGGTCGCGGAGCTTGTAGCGGTCGCCGACCAGGACCGTCGAGGCCTTGCTCGAGTAGCCGCGGGTCAACAGCCAGCTGAGGTCGAGGACCGCCTGGCGCAGCGCGGGCAGGGCGGCCGGTGCGAAGGCGGTGTGGTCCTTGGGATGAGGACCGCGGCGGCTGCGCGTGTCGGGCATGGTCTACCGATGATAGGTCACCGGATATCAGCCGGCGGTCAGCGGTGGCCGGCGACCCGGCGAGCGCGGGTATCGACCATCCAACCGTGGACCCGCGCCACCTGATCTGCGAGATCGAGGTCGCCGGCGCGGCCGAGGCAGCGGCGGCGCCGGGCGGTGAGCTCGAAGAGAGTGATCGCGGCGCTCACCGAGGCATTGAAGCTCTGGGTGAAGCCGGGCATCGGCACCTTGAAGCGGAGCGTGGCCCGTTCCTTGGCGCGCACCGAGAGGCCGTCCTTCTCGCTGCCCAGGACGACCGCGAGCGGGCGATCGATCGGCAGCTCGGCCAGTGGTAGCGACCCCGCGCCGACATCAGCGGCGCAGACCAGGAACCCGCGCTCCTCGAGCCGGTCGAGGCAGCCGTCGAGCGCTGGATGGAGGACGATCGAGATCCAGCGATCCGAGCCGCGCAGGATTCGTGGGTGCCTTCGGTAGCGATGCGGCTCCTCGACTACGTGTACTTCGTCGAGTCCGAGGCCTTCGGCCGAGCGCACCACCGCGGCGGCGTTATGGGGATCCCAGAGACTCTCGAGGACGATGGTCACGCTCGCGAGCCGCCCGAGCGCGACCTCGAGCATCCGATCGAGCCGTGGGGTCAAGATCTCGCGGTGGAGCGGGTCCTGCTCGATCTCGGTGCGCAGCGACTCGAGATCGGCTGGCGCTACGGTCGGGGTGAGAGCAGGTTCGTTTGGTTGATCGCGGTCCACGAGAGTCCTCTTGAGGGAGGATAGCGGGCGCCGAAAATCGGCGATCGTCGAGGATCGGGTTCGGGTTCTCCGGGAGGATGGCGGAAACCACGCGGTCCGGAGCCGCGTCAGCTGTTCGCGACCGTGGGCCAGAAGCTACAGTGAAAGTCGCAGATGGCGTCGACTTCCCGCAGCTCCTGGGCGTTCGGCGGCGGGATCGGTGGCGCCGGTTTGCCGCCCAAGACTTCGAGGCAGGCGCGGACACCACCGGCTAGCCCCTCGAGGTCGTAGCCGCCCTCGAGGACCACCGCGACTCGACCGCCGGTGTGACGGTCAGCGAGCTCTTGCACCAGCGCGGTGAGCGCAGCGAAACCCGCTTCGGTCATTCGCATTCCGCCCAGGGGGTCGCGGACGTGGGCGTCGAAGCCGGCGGACACCAGGATCAGCTGCGGTGCGAAAGCGTCGGCGATCGGCACGAGCAGTCGACAGTAGAGCTCGAAGTAGAGCGAATCGCCGCCGCCGCCCGCGAGTGGCGCGTTGACGGTGAAACCCCTGCCGGCGCCCTTCCCGCTGTCGTCGAGGTCGCCGGATCCCGGGTAGAAACCGTAGCCGTGGTGGCTGCTCAGGAACAGCACGTCACGGCGCTCCTCGAAGGCTCGCTCGGTGCCGTTGCCGTGATGGACGTCCCAGTCGACGACCAAAATCCGCTCTACGCCTCGCTCGGCGGCGCGCGCGGCTGCGATCGCGACGTTCGAGAGCACACAGAACCCCATCGCCCGGTCGGGCTCGGCGTGGTGGCCGGGAGGCCGCGCCAGCGCGACGGCGTTGCGCTCATTGCCCGCGATCACCGCGTCGACCGCATCGATTGCGGCGCCGGCCGCTAGATACGCGGCGTCCAGGCTCGCCGGCGAGATCCCGGTGTCTGGATCGAGACGCGCCCACGCGCCGCGGAGCGATTCGAGACGCTCGAGGTAGGCCTGCGTGTGAACGCGCGCGCAGTCTTCGAAACGCGCGGGCTGAGGCTCGCGCCACACCAGGTCGGGCAACGGCTGGGCGCGCAGGCTGTCGCGCACCGCCCGGAGTCGCTCGGGACGCTCGACATGGCGACGACCGGCGATGTGCTCGAGACAGCGATCGGAGTAGAGGAGCAGGGTCATGATCGGTGGTCCGTCGAGAGGGCTGGGATTATCGCCCACACTCGACGAGTCGGAGCGACCCGCGCCGACTCGACGCGCTGGTAGGCTCGACGCCCGAACAGGCAATCCAACCTGGCGAGGAGGCCCCCGTTGCGTGGTCACGATGCGATTGGCGAGATCCTGAAGCGCGAGGGTGTCGAGCACATCTTCTGCTTCCCGTTCACCCCAATCCTCGACGCGGTCGCCGCCGCCGGGGTGCGCCCGCTAGTCGCGCGTCAGGAGC
>JAQBHE010000455.1:0-2676 GCA_032128015.1 Holophagae bacterium | reverse complement strand
GCCATGCAGCGGGAATGGTCGGCATCCCACCATCTACAAAAGGCAAGTCCACGTAGCCCGTGGCAGCGCGCTTGATTACGCCGGACAGGGCTTCAGGATTCGAGTTGGGATACGCAAGGAATTGCGCGTCGGCTGTGCTTGTTCCTGTACGCGCAATAAAGTGCAACCGCTCCACATTGTCGTTATACGCGGACGTTGCGAGCGTCTCGATGCGCTGGTCGGCAGTCCCGTGCTGGTACATGGTGTGCCAGCCTGCACCGTTGTGGCACAACACCCGTGCCTTTCGGCTGGCAGCACCGCCGCCTATCGCCGCGTACATGAGGCCGTCCGAAGGCCATGACCCCCTGGTCGCCAACACCCCGCTGCCTCGAGGTGTCCGGCGCCGGACGTTCTCCCGCCTCGCCCGGGTCGAAGATGGTTGCTTTGCCGAGTCCGGGCGGGTTTTCGAAACCGATCGCTGTGGGCGTCGGGAGATGTTCGCCGCCGACCAGCTCGGAATCGCCGGGCCTCACAACCTCGAGAACGCGATGGCGGCGGCGTTGGTGGCGAGCTCGATCGGGGCTGCCGGCGCGTCGCTAGAGCCGGCGTTGCGCGCCTTTTCTGGGTTGCCCCACCGGTTGGCGCGGGTACGGGTGCGCGGCGGTGTCACCTGGTACAACGACTCGAAGGGCACCAACGTGGCGGCCACCGAACGCTCGCTCGAGAGCTTCGCCGACGGCTCGGTGCACCTGATCCTGGGTGGGCGCAACAAGCTGGCCGACCCTGGCTATCTGCGAGCGATCGTCGCCAAGAAGGCGCGCGTGGTCTATCTGATCGGCGAGGCTGCGTCTGCGTTCGAGACGGCGCTGCGCCCAGTGGCGCGCTGCGTGGTCGCCGGCACGCTCGAGCGGGCGGTCGAGCTCGCCGCGGCGGCGGCTTCTAGCGGTGACGTGGTGGTCTTGTCGCCAGGGTGTGCGAGCTTCGACCAGTTTCGCGACTTCGTCGATCGCGGCGAGACCTTCGAGCGTCTCACCCTGGCCCTGCCCGAGCCCGCGGCCGTGATCCGAGGGGCGCTCGATGGCTAGGAAGCTGGCCTTCGACCGGGTGCTGTTGACCGCGGTGGTGCTGATCCTCGGCTTCGGGCTGGTCATGGTGTATTCGGCGAGCGCGTTCTCGGCCGCGGGCCCGGCAGGCACCGTGCTCTCCAGTTCGCCGTTTCAAAAGCAGCTGCTCGCCGCCGCGGTCGGGTTGATCGTGATGGTGGCGGCGATGCAGATCGACTACCACTGGTTGCGCCGGCCGTTTCTGCTGTGGAGCGCGGTCGGCGGTGCGATCGGACTGTTGATCGTCGTGCTCTATACGCCGAAGCTCAACGAGGCTCATCGCTGGCTGTTCATTGGCGGACTTTCGGTGCAGCCCTCGGAGCTCGCCAAGCTCGCGGTGGTGTTGTACATCGCTTTCCAGCTCGAGCGCAGCCGCGACGCGATCAACCAACCGAGCCACTTGGTGCCGACCCTGGTGGTGGTGGCGACGATCTCGGTGTTGATCCTGCTCCAGCCGGACTTCGGCACCGCCGGCCTGGTGGTGGTGGTGGCCGCGGTGATGCTGTTCCTGGGCGGCCTCGCTTGGCGCTGGGTTGCGCTCACCGGCCTGCTCGCGCTGCCAGCGTTCTGGGTGTTGGTGATGTCGGTGCCCTACCGACGGCAGCGCCTGGCCTCGTTCCTCGAGCCGGGAGCCGACCCACTGGGCGCCGGCTTCCAAGCTCAGCAGTCGTTGATCGCCATCGGGTCGGGAGGCCTCTCGGGTCTGGGAATGGGCCAGAGCGTCCAGAAGCTCCACTTCTTGCCCTTCGCCAACTCGGACTTCATCTTCGCGATCCTGGCCGAAGAGCTGGGGTTCCTGGGCGGCGTTCTGCTGCTGCTCCTGTTCGCGGTACTCGCCTGGCGCGGACTGCGCGCGGGGACCCGCGCTCCGGACATGTTCGGACGGTACCTGGCGTGGGGCCTGACCGCGACCCTCGTGCTCCAGGTGCTGCTCAACGTCAGCATCGCCACCAGTCTGCTGCCGACAACCGGCACACCGCTGCCGCTGATCTCAGCGGGCGGCACTTCGCTGGTCGCGAGCCTCGCCGCCTGCGGTCTTCTGCTCAACATCTCTCAACATGCCTAACCCCCACACGCCTGACCCCCACACGCCTGACCCCCAACATGCCTGACCCCAGCATGCCTGACAGGGTCGACATCGCCCCGGTGGCTCTGGGTTGGATCGTGGCTGCGCTGGCGGGCCCATCCTCGTCTGGGCAAACCGATCGCCTGGTGCTGCTGTCGGGCGGCGGCAGCGGCGGTCACGTCTTCCCCGGGATGGCAGTCTGCGAGGAGCTCGCCGCGCGGGGCTGGCGGGTCGCGATGGTTGGCCGCCCCGGTGGCATCGAGGAGCGGGAGGCGCTGTCGCGCCAGATCCCGTTCCATGCTTTGATCGCGTTGCCGATGCTCGGCAGGGGCCCATGGGGGCGACTGCGATCGCTCGTCACCCTGCTGCTCTCGACCTTGCGCGCGCTGCGCCTGGTGCGCCGACTCGACCCGCAGATCGTGCTCGGCACCGGCGGCTACCTGTCGGCGCCGGCGGCGCTCGCCGGCTTTCTCGCGCGCCGGCCGGTGGTGCTGATCGAGCCCAACGCTCGGCCTGGGCTCGCGAACC
>JAQBHE010000454.1:0-2570 GCA_032128015.1 Holophagae bacterium | reverse complement strand
TCGTGGTGGCGGCTGCCTGGTTGACGAAGGTGTCACCGATCGGTGAAAGCACCGTGTTGCCACTACAGCCACCGGGGCTCGGTGCCCGGAACGAAAGCACCATCATCGGTCGCCGGCTCGCGGTGCCCTCTTCGCGACTGTAGTACTGGGCGTTGCCGCTGTCGGTGCCGGTGGCGAGCATCACCAGACCCTGGTTCGACGAATCGCCGTTGGTGGCCCAGAACTGGGCGGCGCCGGTGACGTCGACAGTTTTGACACCGTTGGTAGCGGGATTGATCGTCCCGAACACCGTGGCATTGAAGTCGGACGCGCTGAATGCTCCTCCACCTGCCCAGGAAGTGACGCCGTTGCGAGTGTTCCAGGTGGCGCCGGTCTCGGTCCAGGCGGTGGTCATCCGGTGGACCTCGACGCTCTGGTTGTTGCGGGTGTTGGAGACTTCGGTCGAGAACACTGCTGAATCGACGATGCTGCCCGCGGGCAGCGCGGTGAGATCGAATCGGACCACGGCGTGACGGCGGTCTCCGGCGTTCTGGGGCCGGGTGTGCAGGCGGTTGTTGGTTCCGAAATTGTTCGTCGCCTGGTCTTCGCGAATGTAGGTGTCGAACTGGGCCACGAGAGTCACGGGAGCTTGCGGGCAGAACGCGGTGCCCGGATTGACGCCGCTCGTGCCCGCGACATTGCTGCCCAGATTCCACACCAGCGGATTCGGTCCGCTCGACTGGGTCGGCGACGCGGAAACAAAGGTAGTGCCCGCCGGGATCGAGTCCGAGACCGCGATGCTGGTCTGGAGCAGACCGCCGACCGAGCGCGGCACCAAGGTGTACGCAATCGTCGAACCGGCGCAGAAGGCACTGCTCGGAGTCTTGGTCAGGGTGAGGGCCGCGGTGCCGAAGAACCCGAAGTTATTGTTTGCGTCGACCTGGCCGAAACCGACGAAGTTCGCGGTCTCGATGTTGTCGGTGGTCAGCGACGAACCCACCGGCAGGCCGGAGGTGTCGATGTCGACTACGAATGGCCCGTCCGAGCCGAGGAAGAACTGGTAGAAGCCCGCGCCGTTGGTGACCGCGGTCTGGATCAACAGATCGCTAGGATCGACCAGGCCGTTGCCGTTGAGGTCACGGTAGAGACGGACCGTGATCCCTGATTGGCCGACCTCGCCAGGGGGGTCGAAGACACCGTTGGTGTTCGGGTCCACGAACACCGTGCCTTCGATCCGGTTGGCATCAGCGGTCAGGCAGGCGATCCCCTCGTAGTCGTTGTCCGAAGAGAACTGACCGATGCGGGCCGCCGGGCCATTCGCCTTGTCGATCGACCACAAACTGTCGTTGTTGAAGCCCGACCCCGTGGCGTTGCCGGTCGATCCATGGAGCTGCCCGTTGTTGAAGAACGACAGGCCTTCCATGTCGTTGACGCCAAAGGCCCCGATCAGGGTGCCGACACCCGTCGTGCGGTTGACGGTCATCAACTGCTGGCTCGGGTTCGCGCCGCTGTTGCCGGCGTAGAGAATCCCGGTCTGCGGGTCGATGGCGATGTCGTCGACATCGCCGCCAATGCCTGGGCCGGTGACCCGAACGCAGTCGACATTTGGACCAAAGGTGTTCAGGACCACCAACCCGGTGGCCGCGTCGACCCTCAACAGCAGATCCTGGCCACCCTCCCGCTCCGAGCCCCAAAGCTCTCCGGTCCACGGATGGAAAGCCAAGCCGTCGAGGTCGTTGACGGTGATCGTGCCGCCTCCTTGGCTAGCCGGTAGGCGACAGGTGCCGAAGACCGGGCCGATTGCGGTGAACGCGCCGGTGCCGATGTTCAGGGTTCCGAGTTGGTTGGCGGTCGCCGCGTACAAGGTCTGGTTTGACGGCCGATACGCGATCGCCTCGATGTTCGTCGTGCCGGTCGATCCGATCAAGGTCGACACCGCCGTCGTCTTGTTCATCGTGAACAGACGGTCCGCCGACCCAGCGGTGCCGTCGTTGTCGGCGACCGCATAGCAGATGGACGTGTCACCCGCCCTCGAGGGTGCGGGCCCCGCCAGCCAGACTCCTCCTAGGAAAACAGCCACGGTCAAGAGCCGCGGTACTCGTCGAACTCGGCATTGCGGGCGATCGGCGGCCAGGGCCGCACGATGATCGGCCAGGGCGACGCGCGAGGCTGCGAAGTTGCGATCCATGAGCCTTATCTCCTCAACGAGCCACGCGATCGCGTCCCGGAGTTGTCGTCCATTGCTGTGCAAGGGTCATGCCGTTCGGGTCAGCCGATGCCCCATTGTACTGTAGGAATGCGCCTACAGCTAGTGTCAGCAATGACTTACGGCGAGCGGAGAGGTTCCCGTTCCGGGCCCTGGCCGGTCAGGCTGATCGCTCACAGACACGCCCTTTGGCCGAGCCGTCGCCGTTTTTTCGGACCGGCCGACCAGAAAAGCGCCTAGTTCGTCAGAAGTCGTTGTCCGAAGAAAACTGGCCGATTCGGGCCGCCGGACCGTTCACCAAGTCGACATTCGGACCAAAGGTGTTCAGCACCGCCAATCCGGTGGCTGCGTCGACCCTCAGCAGCAGATCCTGGCCACCCTCCCG
>JAQBHE010000453.1:0-2842 GCA_032128015.1 Holophagae bacterium | reverse complement strand
GCCCTCGAAGCAGTTCGACGTCCTGGGACACCCGCAAGTGGGTGAGCGCAATCACCAGCTCGGCTCCGCGCGACCGTAGGTCGGCGCAGGCGCGACGGGCCGCCGCCATCGGCTCCTCGATCCGCTCGACGAACGCCGGTCGCTTGTCCTCGGTGGTGAGGCTGAACAGGCCGACGCGCAGGCCGCCGAACTCGAACAGAACGGTGGATTCGAGGTTGGGAGCGGCGACCAACGGCTGGCCGTCCACCCCCCGCGCCCAGACCAGGTTGGTGTCGAGCCAACGAAACTGGGACTGGCTGAGCCGACGCGCAAGAGCTGGCGCGTCGCTGGTCTTCGCCTTGTCGAACTCGTGGTTGCCGAAGGTCACGAACATCCGTTCGTCGAACTTGGTGTCGTCGCCATCCAGCAGGTTCAGGAGATCGATGACCTGGGCGCCGTCGAACAACCGGCTGGGCATCGCCGGGTAGAGCAGGTCGCCGGCGTGGAGCAACAACACCGGCTCTCCGCTCGCCTCGAGCTCCTCGCGCAGCACGCGCACCCTCGCGAGGCCCCCGCGAGTGCCGCCGTCGAGGCCTTCGATGCGGTAGGTATCGTTGATCGAGAGCACGGAAAAACCCCCGCCTTCCTGTCGCGCGGGCCGCGCGTCCCCACCCGACCGGTGGCGGGCGCTCGCGCATCCCAAGGCGAGAACCAGGGTCAGCACCCAACAGCCTGTTGATCCCATCCTGGCGACGCTTCTCACGGTTGGCTCCTCGTCGAGATGGCGACTCTATCCGGCTGCGCTGACCGGCAGCACTCGGCTCGCACCGGCTGACCCTGGCATTCTCACCCGCCGACGCGGTAGGGTACCGCGGCCGTGATCGACAGCCACCATCTCTCGAGATTCCCGCATTCCAACCCCACCCTTGCGCGCCTGGCTGTGATCGCGATCCCGAGCCGCCGTTGGCTTCGTCGCGAGGTCGCGATGGTCCTGCTCGCGGGTTGCGGGCTCGCCGCGGCGTGCGCCGAGCCCCTGACCTATGTCCCCTACCCGGTCGCGAACCAGTACCGCAAACAGCAGAAGCCCCGGCTGCTCCGCCCCGGCTGGCGACTGATCAAGGTCGGACGCCGAGTCGACCATCCCCAGGCGCTCTTCCACGAGGTCCACGTCATCCCGGAGATCGCCGGCGACCTGGTGATGATGAGCCACTGGAAACGGTCGCAGCTGGTGGGCGAGATCGCATGCCCGCCGGCAGACCATCACATCTGGGAAAGTCTGGCGACCGGCCAGGATGTCGAGATCGACCTCTCGACTGAGAAACGGGGCGTCTTCGCCACCGTGTCCTGTCGCGACGCTGTTTTCTAGCGCCGAGGCCAGGTTTTCTAGCAACCAGGTCAGTTTTCTAGCACCCAGGTCAGTTTTTCCAGCACCCAGGTCACCAGCAGCAAAGGTGCCGCACGGCGGCTACTCCCCTCAAGGCTCCGGTGGGCCGGACGGCGGCGACGGCGGCTCGGCGGGGGGTCGGCTGCTGTTCCAGATGTCGCGGTACATCCGCCAGTTCCCGTCGACCCGTTTCCAGACCACCAGGTACTTGCCCTCGTCGGCCGAAACGCCGCCGGCCTCGAGCTGGTAGCGCCCGATCTCGATCGCGGTGTCGGAGCTCGGTGCTTCGACCTCGACGGCCTCGAGGCGCGCTGCCGAGACGCCGGCGCTCAAGGTAGCGTCCCAGAACTCGCGAATCGCCTCGCGGCCCTCGACCTGCTCGCCGTTCGGCGGCAACAGGGTCGCGTCATCGCTGTAACGCTCGGCGACGCCTCCGCCATCGCCGGCGGTGGCCGCGGCCATGAACAGCCGGTTCGAGTCATCGATCGCCGCGCGGACCGATCCGGCGTCAACCTCGGCCGGAACTGGAGCGCAGCCGCCTGCCACGAAACTCCACGCGACGGCGATCACTATCGAGAGAATCGAGAACATCGAGAAAGGGGCGCGCATGGTCTCCTCCCATCCTGGAATGCCGCGACCTTGCATCGTACCAGCGCCGGCCACTCGGGTGGCACTTCCTGGTGGCACTTCCTGGTAGCACTTCCTGGTAGCACTTCCTGGTACGCGGACCCGGCGCGATCCCGGACGATTCATGACGACCTACTGCGGCCGCGCATTCATCCCGTACGGCTCGGAGCGCTCGGGGCCTGCGGGTGCCCACCAGCTGGGCGACTGCGCGCCCTCGCCACGTTCCTTGACGAATCGTCCGGGCTAAGATCGGCACATGAGCGAGCCACCGATCGCAGAACCTTCGCCGACCCTCACCTTCGACGCCTTCTGGAAGTGGCTGACCGCCCACCCCAACTGCATCGTTCGCGTCGGCAATCCCGAAGCTGTGCTCTACGACGACGACGACCTCCACTGGCTGCTCGCCACCGAGGCACCCAACCTGGTGGTGCAACTGGTGCGCGGAAAGCGGCTGGTCGGCGAGATCCTGATCGACCCCGAACCGGTGGCCTATGTCCAAGGAGCCGCTGGCGAGAACGAGGGCGAGTTCGTGTTCGACCTCATCATCGAAAGCCCCACCGAGAGCGCGGCCGCCTACTTCTTCGTGATGGCCCACAGCTACGAGGACGAGGATGCGGCGCACGATCGCGCTGTCCACTAGCAGCCCGTGGTGAAAGTCAGGATGCCCGCATTGCGAGCGCCGTGGGCCCAGGTGCAAGAAGGAGCGACGGAGGCGATGCTGGGACATCGTCGTGGTGCTCCGACGCCGCAGTTGGGTCCACGCCGCCGCAACCCGAAGGGCGACAAGGACTTGCAGCGTAGCCGGTGGCGAGAAGCTGATGCAGGACGAAAAGCGCGACTCCGCCCACTGGC
>JAQBHE010000452.1:0-5846 GCA_032128015.1 Holophagae bacterium | reverse complement strand
ACGTCGGCCGCTTCGACAGCCACGGCAACCTGACGTTCGTGCGACGCAAGGCTGAGAAGGAACTGATCAAGACCGGCGGCGAGAATGTCTACCCGGCCGAGGTCGAGTCGGTCATCGCCGAGCTCGAGGGCGTCCTAGACGCCTGCGTCTTCGGCGTCCCGGACCCGCGCTGGGGCGAGGCGATCCGGGCAGTGGTCGCGGTTCGGCCGGGCACGCAGCTCGAGCCTCAGCAGGTGATCGACCACGTGGGCGGCCGGATCGCCCGCTTCAAGCGACCGCAAAAGGTGGTGATCACCGACTCACTGCCGCACACCGAGCACGGAGACCTCGATCGCGCGGCGGTCAGGAAACGCTGGTCTTGAGGCGGGGACATTTAAGGCCGATCGCCCCACCCTGCCGCCCCCCCGGCGCGCCGCCTATAATCGGCGCCGCTGCTCCAGCGCGCCGACTCCCGCCGCCTTTCTTCCTGAATCTTTCCGAGGCTTTGTTCGATGCAGGAATCACCTTCCAGCCTTTTCAGCGGCAAGCTGCGAGCCCGCCCTCTCGATCTCAGCGGCATCGAGAACGCGCTCCTCGATCTGTTGGTCCAGGCCGACGACTCGGTGGTCGAAGAGCTGGGCCTGGTCAAGGGCACCATGCGGCTGGTCGAGACCGACGAGCAGCAGAGGATCCTCGATCGCGTCGGCAGCCTCGACCCCGAAATCGAGGCCGGCGGCTCGTGCGCTAACGTGCTGCGCGCGGTGGCCCGCCTCGGCGCCACCGCCAGCTACAGCTCGGCGGTCGCCGACGACCCCGCCGGCGACGCGTTCATCGATGGCCTGCGTCGCAACCAGGTCACCGACCGCTGCGCGCGGCTCAACAGCGGCGCCACCGGCACCTCGGTGATCCTGGTCACCCCCGACGGCGAGCGGACGATGAACACTCACCTCGGAGTCTGCCGCCAGTACGCCCCTGAGCACGTTCCCCACGACGACATCGCCCACAGCCGGATGTTCTTCACCACCGCCTACATCTGGGACACCCCGAACCAGATCGCAGCGATCGAGGCCGCGCTCGAGACCGCTCGCGGCGCCGGGTGCCGGCTGGCGATGGATCTCGCCGATCCGTTCGCGGTCGGCCGCTCCGAGGACCAGATCCGGCGCCAGGTCGCCCGTGGCTTCGACGTCATCTTCGCCAACGCCGAGGAGGCGCGGATCCTGACCAAGAAGGGTGTCCGCGGCGCCGCTCACGAGATCGCCTCGACCGTGCGAATCGCGGTGGTCACCGACGGCGCCAGCGGCGCCTGGATCGTCTCTCAAGACCAGGAGATCCACGTTCCGGCCCAGCGCGTCCAGGTCGTCGACACCACTGGCGCCGGCGATCTGTTCGCCGCCGGCTTCTTGTTCGGCCTGCTCCGCGAGCTGCCGCTCTTGACCTGCGGCGAGATCGCGACCGCGCTCGCCGCCGACACGATCACCCAGATGGGCGTCAAGCTCTCCGAAGCCGCCGCCCAGCGCGCGAGAGAGATCGCCGGAGTCCCAGCACGCCGTTGACGCTCGCGCATCGAGTGCCGTCGCCATCGTCGCGACCGAAAGGAGATTTCCCGATGTTGCAGCGACTTTTCCTCCGCCGCCGCCTGGCGTCGCTCGCGTCCAGCTGCGCTGCGCTATTGCTCGCCCCGGTCCTGCTCGCCCAGCAGGACGCCACCGACACGATCCAGCCGTGGCAGGTGGCGACCGCGCGCTCGGTGACCGCTGCCGAACTCTCGCCGACCGGCGACCGCCTCGCCTACCTGCAGTCGGTGCCCCGGCGCCCGCTGGCCGATGACAGCGGTCCGGCATGGCACGAGCTGCACGTCATCGACGGCGCCAGCGCCAGCCGGCCGTTCATCACCGGCAAGGTCGACATCTCGGCCATTCAGTGGACCCCCGACGGCGACCGGATCAGCTTCCTCGCCAAACGCGCCGGCGACGACCACAAGTCGCTCTACGCGATCGCTGCCGCCGGCGGCGAAGCGCGCCGCCTGTTCCAACACGACACCGACATCGCCGCCTACTCGTGGCATCCCAACGGCCGGCGGGTTGCCTTCCTGGCGGACGACAAAGTGAACGAAGAGCGCGAGAAACTCGAGAAGAAAGGCTTCGATCAGAAGATCTACGAAGAAGACGTGCCCTTCACCCGCCTCTACAGCGTCGACTTGGTCGACGCTGTTGACGCCGCCGACACCGTCGGCGCCGTCGACGCCGAGGCCAAGAAGCCAGAGGCGCGAAGGCTCGAGGTGACGGGCTCGCTGCACTCGGTGCGGTATGCCGCGGACGGCAACCGTCTGGTGATCTCGGTCACCCCGACACCGCTGGTCGACGACAGCTACGTCCGGATCAAGGTCAAGATCCTCGACGGCGACGGCAAGGAGCTCGCTGCGATCGACAATCCCGGCAAGCTCGGCGACGCTCTCCCGAGCCCCGATGGCCGGGTCCTGGCGCTGATCTCGGCAGCCGATCTCAACGACCCGGCTCCCGGCAGGCTGATGGTGGCGCCGATGGGCGGCGGTCCGCTGCGCGACGTGCTCCCCGACTTCCAAGGTCACGTCAGCAGCGTCGCCTGGCGTGACGCCGACACCCTGGTGTACGTCGGCGCCCTCGGCGCCGAGACCGTGGTCGGCAGCGTTCGCCGCGACGGCACCCAGAAACGCGACATCGTTGCCGCCGGTCAAGCGATCTTCGACTCGATCGCGCTGTCGGCCCGCGGCCGCGCCGCAGTGCTCGCTGATCGACCCCAACACCCTGCCGAGCTCTACGACCTCGACCTCGCGAGCGGTCGGCTCAAGCGACTCACCGACAGCAACCCCTGGCTCGACAACCTCCGCCTCGCGCGCCAAGAGGTCGTGGGCTTCCGCGCTCGCGACGGCCTCGAGCTCGAAGGCATCCTGATCTATCCCCGTGATTACGTCGCTGGCCAGCGCTATCCGCTGATCGTGATCGTCCACGGCGGACCCGAGAGCCACTTCAGCAACGGTTGGCTCACCGGCTACTCCCAGCTCGGCCAGCTCGCCGCCGCGCGCGGCTTCGCGGTGTTCTACCCCAACTACCGCGGCAGCACCGGCCGCGGAGTCGAGTTCTCCAAACTCAGCCAGGCGGCGGCCACCGCCGAGGAGTTCACCGACCTGGTCGACGGTGTCGACCACCTGATCGCGATCGGCCTCGCCAACCGCGATCGGGTCGGGATCACCGGCGGCTCGTACGGCGGCTACGCCTCGGCGTGGGCGACCACCTACGCCTCCGACCGCTTCGCTGCCGCGATTCCTTTCGTCGGCATCAGTGACGCGATCTCGAAGGTCGGGACCACCGACATTCCCCGTGAGATGTACGAGGTCCACCACCGCAAGTGGCTGTGGGAGGACTGGGAGTACTTTGCCAAAGCGAGCCCGATCTACTACGCGCAGCGCAACCGCACCCCGACCCTGATCCTCCACGGCGAGGACGATCCGCGGGTCCACCCCAGCCAGTCGCTGGAGCTCTATCGCCACCTGAAAGTGCTCGGCCAGGCGCCGGTCAGGCTGGTGTTCTACCCCGGCGAAGGCCACGGCAACCGCAAGTCGGCCGGTCGCTTCGACTACCTGCTGCGCACCTTGCGTTGGATGGAGCACTACCTGGTGGGCCCCGGCGGCGAGCCGCCGCCGCAAGACATCGACTACGCAGCCGAGCTGCCGTGGCCCGCGGAAGAGCCGAAGTCATAGGCTCCCGAAGTCGCAGGCGCCCGGAGTCGTTGGCGCCCGAAGTCGTAGGAACACGGCGCATTCGCGCGTAGCCACCCACGGATCGTCCGACGGACCTACCCGGCGCTCGCCTCTGACCGCGCAACCAGGCTCTTTCGCAACTCTGACTTGAGAGTCTTGCCGCTGGCGTTCTGCGGGAAGTGACGCTCGCCCACGTCGTAGTGCGCCGGCGCCTTGAACGCCGCCAGGCGCGACCGCAAGAAGTCGCGTAGCGTCGCCGCGTCGAGCGACGACCCGCGACGCACCTGCACGCTCGCCGCCACTTCCTCGCCGAGCACCCGATGGGGCACGCCGTAGACCGCGGCGTCGATCACTTCGGGGTGCTCGAAGAGCGCGGTCTCGACCTCGACGCTGTAGACATTCTCGCCGCCGCGGATAACCACGTCCTTGGCGCGGTCGACGATGTACACGAAGCCATCTGCGTCGAGCCGTACGATGTCCCCCGAGTGCAGCCAGCCGTCCGTGAACGTGTCGGCGGTGGCCTCGGGCTTGTTCCAGTAGCCCTTGATGATGTTCGGACCCTTGATCCACAGCTCGCCGACCCCGCCCGCCGGCAAGACGTCGCCGGCGTCGTCGACCACTCGGAGCTCGCACACCGGCGTCGCAGGGCCGACACTGTCAGGCTTCTCGAGATAGCTGTCGCCGGCGTTGCTGGTGGTCACCGACGAGCTCTCGGTGAGCCCGTAGCCGTTCGACGGGCTCGCCTGCGGGAAGTCGCGCTGGATCCGCCGCACCAGCTCGGGCGCCGCCGGCGCGCCACCGTAGCCGATCCGCAGCACGCTCGAGGTGTCGTAGCGCGAGAACGCCTCACTCTCGAGCACCTTCCAGACCAGGGTCGGCACCCCGCCGAACGAGGTCACGCGCTCGCGCTCGATCAGGCGCAGCGTCTCTTCGGGATCGAACTTGTAGAGCAGCACCAGCTTCGAGCCAGCGGCCAGCGACGGCACCAGGGTCGAATGGCAACCGGTGACGTGGAAGAACGGCACCGTAAGCAACGTCGCCAGCGCCGATGCCGGTGGCGACGCATTGCCGGTGCGCAGCTCGCCGCGCGCCTTCATGAACTCGAGGGTGTGGTAGTTGGAGCAGATGTTGCGATGGGTGCCGAGCGCGCCTTTCGGAAACCCCGTGGTCCCCGAGGTGTAGAAGATCGTGGCGTCATCGTCGGTGTCGATGTCGACTCGGGGCAGCGACGAGACGCCTTCCCCCGGGCCCCCAGCGCCGTCCGCGGGAACCAGGTGCTCCCAAAGCACCGCGGATGCGGGCAATACCTCGCCGGCCGATCGGACCACCACCAGTCCCACGAGGTCGAGCGCCTGGCCGCGCAAGCGCTCCACGCGCTCACCATCGGCGACCAGCACCTTGGAGCCGGAATCGGTGAGCCCGTACTCCAGCTCCTCACCGACCCACCACGCATTCAGTGGCACTGCGATCGCGCCGATCGCGGTGGTCGCCCAGAACGCCACCGACCATTCCGGGTAGTTGCGCATCGCGATCGCGACCCGATCACCGCGGCGAACGCCGAAGCGTCGCTCGAGCGCCGCGGCAAACGCGCACACCGCGTTCCAGTGCTGTTGAAAGGTCAGCCGATCGTCCTGGTAGACCAGGAAATCGCGGTCGCCGTGCTCGCGGCTCTGCTCGAGGATCTCGCGCAACGACCGCGGCGCGTGCTTCCACACCCGCGTGCGCACTCCTCGGATCTCTCCCTCGAGGATCTCGAAGCGAGAGCCGGGGACGGTGAGCTGGGCGTCGGCCTGGGCAAGCGAGATCACAGCTTCTCCGCCGCCGGCGCCGCGCCGAAGCCGGCGAGTCGCTCCGTCATGTCCGGCCCTGGACCGGGACTGTTCTCGCGCTCGAAGCGCAGGCCATCGCCAAGAGTACGGTCGAGACCGCCGCGCACCAGCATCTTGTCGGCGCGAAGGGTGTGCCAGGAGTTGGCGACAATCTGCGCCGCGAGCTCGGCCACCGCGCCATCGAGCTCGTCATCGGCAACACAGCGATTCGCAAGGCCGATTCGCGCCGCCTCCGCGCCCTCGACCACCCGGCCGGTGTACATCATCTCGCGCGCGACCAGCGGTCCGATCCGCCGCGGCAG
>JAQBHE010000451.1:0-3159 GCA_032128015.1 Holophagae bacterium | reverse complement strand
CGCCGCGCTCGAGGGCGGGGTAGATCTCGCCGCCGGGGATCGTCTGGACGGTGGTCCCGAGCTCCGAGAGAACCTCGGCGCCGAGACCGGGGATGCGCATCTTGAGGCCCTTGAGGTCGGCCCGAGTCGAGACCTCACGCCGGAACCAGCCGCCCATCTGGGTGCCGGTGTTGCCCCCCGGGAAGCTCAAGATGTTGAAGTCGGCGAGCACCTCGTGGATCAGCTCGAGGCCACCCTGTTGGTAGAGCCACGCCGACTGCTGCCGCGAAGTCATTCCGAACGGCACCGCGGTGTCGAAGGCGAGCGCGGGGTTCTTGCCGGTGAAGTAGTAGCTCGCGGTGTGGCCGGCGTGGACCGTGCCCTGCTGCACCGCGTCGAGCACTTGGAGCGGCGGCACCAACTCGCCGGACGGGTAGGCTCGGATGCTGAAACGTCCTTCCGAGAGCTTCTCGACGCGATCGGCGAGCACCTCGGCGGCGCCGTAGATGGTGTCGAGCGAACGTGGGAAGCTCGACGCCAAACGCCACTGCACCCGCGGTTGGGTGACGATCGCGGCCGAGGTTTGTTCCTTGCCGGCGCAGGCGGCGACGCCGAGCCCGATGGCGCCGAGCACGCCCTTGCCGAGGAGGTCGCGACGCGGTAGCTGCGGAGCGCGGGCAGCGCTGTCGGGTTTGTTCTTGATCAAGGTCGCTCCTCTGCAAGATGGCGAAGATCGTGGCGCGGTCGGCCGGGCGATGAAGGTTCAGTCTAGCAACCGCCCAACAACCGCGAGCGTAGGTCAACGGATACCATGCGCGGTGGAGCGAGAACCGGTTGGCTGCCCGCGCGGTCCGGCGGCCCAGTTGCCACCCCAGCTCCGAGGAGCATTCCCCCATGAGCCCAATTCTTCGACCTAGCGCCGCGGCGCTTGCCATTGCGACCACGCTCGCGCTCGCCGCCACCGGCTGCTCGATGAACCCGGCGACCGGCAAACGCGAGCTCAACCTGGTTAGCGAAGGACAGGAGATCGCGATCGGTCGCGAGAGCCATCCCCAGGTGCTGGCGCAGTACGGTGTATATCCGGACGACCAACTCCAGGCTTACATCCAGCAGCTGGGAACCAGTTTGGCGCGGAGCTCCGAGCGCGCCGGTCTGCCATGGACTTTCACCCTACTCGACGACCCGCTGGTCAATGCCTTCGCCCTTCCCGGCGGCTTCATCTACATCACCCGCGGCATCATGACTCACCTCAATTCGGAGGCCGAGTTGGCCGGAGTGCTCGGTCACGAAATCGGCCACGTCACCGCTCGCCACGGCGCCAGCCAGATGAGCAAGGCGCTGCTCGCACAGATCGGCCTCGGAATCGGAGCGGTGGCGGCTCCGGAGGTCGCCCAGGCCTACGGAGGCATCGCCCAGGGGCTCGCCGGTCTGCTGTTTCTCAAGTACGGGCGCGATGACGAGCGTCAAGCGGACGAGCTGGGCCTGCGTTACTCGTTGCGGGGCAGCTACGACCCTCAGGGCTTGCTCGACGTCTTCGACACCCTCGGACGGGTCACCGAAGCAGCGGGCGGCGCTCGCGGTCCGGCGTGGGCGTCGACACATCCGGCCCCGGAGAATCGCTCGCAGCTGATCCGGGAGCAGATCGCCAGCGCACAGCCGCTGCCGAGTCCGCTGCGCTCCGAGCGCGACGCATACCTGCGCCGTCTCGACGGCATGATTTTCGGCGCCAACCCGCGCGAAGGCTTCTTCGACGACAGCCGTTTCTCCCACCCTGACCTCGCGTTCCAGATCGACCTTCCGCGCGATTGGGAGAATCAGAACGCCCGCCAGTACGTCGGCGCGATGAACAAGGACGGCAACGCCATGGTCCAGTTGACCCTGGTCGAAGGATCGAGCGCCGACGCTGCCAAGCGGAAGTTCTTCGAACAGCAAGGCCTACGCGAGGGCCAGTCGTGGGCCCGGGAGATCAGCGACCTGCCGGCAACCAGCCGCAGCTTCGGGGTCGAAGCCGAGCAGGGCGGCATCCAGATCGAGGGCTGGGGCGCGTGGGTGGAGTACGGCGGCCGGGTGTACCAGCTGCTCGGCTACGCCAAGGCTGAGAACGCTTCCCAGGCCGCCAGCGTCCTCCGCTCGTCGATCGCCAGCTTCCGCCGGCTCGAGGATCCGACCGTACTCAACATCGAACCGATGCGGGTGCGCCTGGTCGAGGTCAAGAACGGCCAGCGTCCGCGCGACCTGCCGGCCTTGCGCTCAGCGATCTCGGACGAGCAGCTGGCGCTGATCAATCGGGTGAGCCTCAGCCAACCGGTCGCCGCCAAAATCTGGCTCAAGAGCGTCCACGGCTTCAACCCGGTGAAGGTCCCCAACCGGCCGGGGGGTTAGGCCGGCCGCTCGGAGAGGTAGCGCTCGGCGTCGATCGCCGCCTGGCAGCCGGTGCCGGCGGCGGTGACTGCTTGGCGGTAGCTCGAGTCCATGACGTCGCCGGCGGCGAAAACGCCCTCGACGTTGGTGCGCGTCGTTGGATGCTCGACCTCGAGGTAGCCGACCTCGTCCATCTCCAGCGCTCCGCGGAACAGCTCGGTGTTGGGTTGGTGACCGATGGCGATGAACACCCCCTGGCAGGCCAGCTCCTGGGAATCGCCGGTGACCGTGTCGCGAAGCCGAACCCCGGTGACGCCGCCGTCGCGCGAGCCCACGATCTCCTCGACCGTGGCGTTCCACCGCCAGGCGATCTTGGGGTTGGACTGGGCGCGGTCCTGCATGATCTTCGACGCCCGTAGCTGGTCGCGCCGGTGGACCACGGTGACCCGCGACGCGAACTTGGTGAGGTAGGTCGCTTCCTCCATGGCAGTGTCGCCGCCGCCAACCACCACCAGTTCCTTGTCACGGAAGAAGAAACCGTCACAAGTGGCGCAGGCCGAGACCCCAAAACCCATCAACTCGGCCTCGGAGGCGATGCCCAGCGACTTGGCGGAGGCGCCGGTGGCGACGATCAGAGCATCGCAGCTGTAGACGCGGTCACCGGCGACCAGCCGGAACGGCTGGCTACCGAGGTCGACTTGGTCGACGGTCTCGAACCGAACATCGGCGCCGAAACGCTGGGCCTGGCCGCGCATCACCTCGATCAGCTCCGGGCCGAGGATGCCGTCGAGGAAGCCGGGGTAGTTCTCGACCTCGGTG
>JAQBHE010000450.1:0-2694 GCA_032128015.1 Holophagae bacterium | reverse complement strand
CAGGTCGTTGGTGCCGATCGCGAGAAAATCGAACTCGAGCGCCAGATGTTCGGCAATCAACGCTGCGGACGGAACCTCGATCATGGCGCCGACCAGGATCGCAGCGTAGTGGCGCACTCCCTCGGCCTCCAGCTCCTGGAGCACGTCGCGGTAGAACGCCCGAAACAGCAGCGCCTCGTCGAGGCCGGAGAGCAACGGCACCATGATTCGTAGGTCGCCGTAGACCGACGCCCGGAGCAGCGCCCGGAGCTGGGTGCGGAAGATCGCGGGTCGACATAGGGTGAGGCGGATCCCGCGCAGACCGAGATTGGAATTCTCTTCTCGGGTGTCGAGCACCTCGCGAGCCAGCTTGCGCCCGCCGAGGTCCAGGGTCCTGATGACCACGGGACGCGGAGCCATGGTCTCGACCAGTCGCCGGTACACCAGGAAGTGCTCTTCCTCGGTCGGCAGGTGCGGGCTCTTCTCGATGTAGAGGAACTCGCTGCGATACAGGCCGATCCCGTCGGCGCCGAAGCGAACCGCGTCGTCGAGCTCTTCGGGGAGCTCGAGGTTCGCCAACAGGGTCACCGACACTCCGTCCTTGGTCGTTGCCGGCAAGGCGCCGGCGGCGACCATCGCCCGTTCGTCGGCGTGCTGGCGGCGGCGCTTTCTTCGGTACTCCTCGAGCACGTCGGGACTCGGATGGAGCACGGCGATGCCCGCTGTGCCGTCGACCACCACTCGATCATCGTCGTTGATCAGATCGCCCAGGGGACCGAGGCCGGTGACCAGCGGAATCTGGAACGCGCGCGCCACGATCGCGGTGTGAGAGTTGGTACCGCCACCCTCGAGCGCCAAGCCCGCGACGTTCTGACGTCCCAGTCGCAAGGTGTCCGACGGTGTCAGCTCGTCGGCGATCACCACGACATCGCCGGCGATCTCGGAAATCTCGTGGTGAGAGATCCCCTGGAGTGCCCCTTGAAGGTAGCGAGCGACGTCGCGGAGATCTTCGCCCCTCCCCCGCAGGTGCTCGCTCTCGATCTTCGCGAATTGCTGGCCGAGCTCCTCGGCGGTTTCGTGAACCGCCCATTCGGCGTTGATCCGGTCCGAGCGCACGCGGGCCTCGATGCGACCGAGGAACAGCGGATCCTCGAGCATCAGGCCGTGGGCTTCGAAGATCCCGGCGACGTCGGCGCCGACTCGTGCCGCGACCTTGGCGTGGGTTCGCCGCAGATCGGCTCGAGTCGCCTGGACCGCTGCGCGTAGGCGTTCGACCTCGGAGTCGATGGCGTCGACTGCGACCGGGAAACGCAGCGCTTCGAGCTCGCGGCTACGAAAGTACACCGCGGTGCCGATCGCGATCCCATCCGACGCCGGCCGACCGTGGAGCGTCCTGGTGTCGCCGCGGTTCACGAGCCTTCTCCGAAGCGCTCGGCGAACAGATCGGCGATCGCCGCCACCGCCTCGTCTTCGCCGTCGCCGTCACAGCGGACGACGACTTCGCTGCCGAAGGGGGCGGCGAGCAGCAGTATTCCGAGAATGCTCTTCGCGTCCACTTCCTGACCTCCGAAGAGAATCCGCACCTCGCAGGGGTACCCGGACGCCAGGTGCACGACCTTGGCGGCGGCGCGGGCGTGGAGGCCCAGCTGGTTGATCACTGGGACGATCCGCTCAGCCATTCGTCACCTTGGCACTGGGCACCTTGGCACTGGGCTCCACGGCGCCAGCCGATTCGCCGCCCGCGGACCTGTTCACGACTTCGGAGCCGATGCGGATCGCCGAGACCGCCTTGATCCGTGCCCATTCGGCGAGGCCGCGGAGTCCGCCTTCCGGGCTGGTCGTCATGCACCCAAGGCGGACCACCAGCGGCAGGTTGATGCCGCTGATCAGCTCCACTCGGTCGGGCTCGAGGAGCGCCAAACCGGCGTTGCACGGCGTGTCGCCGAACATGTCGGCGAGGATCAGCACCCCCTCGCCGTTGTCGACCGCTCGAATCGCTTCGGCGATCCGAGCTCGCGCCTCGTCTCCGCAGTCTTGCCAGTCCAGGCTGACCGCGCGAAAGCACGCCAACGGCCCCGCGATCGTCTCGGCCGCGCGCAGCAACTCTTCGGCGAGACCGCCATGCGAGACGATTACCTTGCCGACCATCATTCGCCTCCCGGGCTAGCCGCCATGGACCACGTCCCGGTGCAGCACCCGCACCCCCCATCCCGACTCTCGAAGGCGCTTCGCCAGGTCTTCGCCGACCGCCACCGAACGGTGTTGGCCGCCGGTGCACCCGATCGCCACCGTCAGGTAGCTGCGATTCTCGCGGGCGAACCGCGGCAGCAGGAACGACATCAGGTCCGCCAACCGTCCAATCACCTCGCGATAGTCCGGGTTGCCAGCCAAGAACTCGACGATCTCGGGATCGAGCCCTGACAGCGGACGCAGCTCGGGAACGAAGTACGGGTTGGGCAAGAAACGAACGTCGAATAGCAGGTCGGTGCCGTACGGGATGCCGCGTTTGAAGCCGAAGGTGACCACCGACACCGTGAGCGGCCAACGCGCTCCCACGGGGCCGAACTCGCTGTAGATCGCGGCTCGGATCTCGTGGATCGTCCACTCGCTGGTGTCGAGGATGCGGTCCGCTCGAGCGCGGATGCTCCCGAGCATTTCGCGCTCTCGCTGGATGCCTTCGATCACCGGACCATCGCCGGCGAGCGGGTGGCGACG
>JAQBHE010000449.1:0-5703 GCA_032128015.1 Holophagae bacterium | reverse complement strand
TTGCTCGAGGACGACCAGGTGGAAGCGTCGGCGCGGGTGCGCCCGACCGGCGGCGCGGTGGAGCGGATCGGTTACGGTGGCGGCCCGGGCCAGATTGGCGTAACCAGTGCGTTCGCCATCAACAAGGACGGGCGGATCGCGGCGGTGATCGGGCGACCACAGCAGCCCGGCGAGGTGTTCGCGCGCGACGGCTCGAACTGGCGGCCGCTGTCGGCCCACAACCGCGAGCTGCTCGACCAGGTCGCTCTCGGCGCGGTCGAGGGTATTGCCTTCAAGAGCGCTGGCGGTGCGGAGATCCACGCCGTAGTCACCAAGCCGCCGGGGTTCCAGACCGGTCGTCGCTATCCGACAGTGGTCCACATCCACGGCGGCCCGGTCGGCCAGGACGGCTTCGATTTCGACTCCTCCGCCCAGGTCCTCGCCGGCGCCGGCTACCTGGTGGTGCAACCGAACTATCGGGGCAGCTCGGGGCGCGGCACCGCGTTCGCGCGCGCGATCTATGCCGACTGGGGCAACCTCGAAGTCAAGGACGTGCTGGCGGCGGTCGACTACCTGGTGGCTGCCGGTCTCACCGACCCCGACCGTCTCGGAATCGGCGGCTGGAGCTATGGCGGCATGACCACCAACTACACCATCGCGTCCGACACGCGGTTCAAGGCGGCGGTGTCGGGGGCCAGCGTCTCGAACATGATCACCGCCTACGGCACCGACCAGTACATCCGCCAGTATGAAGGCGAGGTCGGGCTGCCGTGGCAAGAGATCGACACCTACATGAAGATCTCCTACCCGTTTTTTCACGCCGACCGGATCAAGACTCCGACCTTGTTCCTGTGCGGCGAGAAAGACTTCAACGTGCCGCTGATCCACTCCGAGCAGATGTACCAGGCGCTGCGTAGCCTCGGGGTGCCGACCCAGTTGGTGATCTACCCGGGTCAGTACCACGGGTTATCGAAGCCGACCTACATCCGCGACCGCTGGGAGCGCGCACTTGCTTGGCTGGGCCGCTACCTTCTCGACGACGAGGCTCCGACCGCGGCCAAGACCGCCGCCGGCGGCTGAGGAAGCGCGTGACGGGGAAATCGAGAGGCATCTTCACGGGACTCGCGGCGATCGTGTGGGTGGGCGCGACAGCCGTCCTCGGCGCGCTGTGTGGTGGCGTTTGGATCAAACATGCGATGCTTCACGCACCCGACGGATGGACCGGCATCGCCAACGCTCTCGGCGCGCTGATGGTCGGGGGCGTTGTCGGCCTGGTGGTCGCGCTCGTGATGCTCATCCCGCTCGCCGCGCGAAGTGCCCAGGCGATCATGACTGCCACCGGCATCGTCGCGCTCGGTAGCGTGCTCGTCTTTCTATACCTCTGGGTCACTCGGCCGGTGGGGTCCGCTAGCGACGCGCCGACTCGGACACCCCCGCCACCGATCTTCCAACCACGTTTCGAGGTCAGCGTCGCCCATCCCTACGTCGACCGCCTGCTTCGGGGCATGGATCCGGACGGCGGGCCACTTCCGTTCGCCCGGGTCACGGTCACCAGCTTCCCACCGGATGGCCCTACATTCGAGATCGAGGAGCTTGGAGCCGATCGGCGACGGTGCGCCTCGACGCTCGACTTTGCGACGCTCGACCGGGTGCTCGCTCTCTCGCGTCCGGCGATCGATGAGGACCTGGGAGTATGCCGACGCCCAGGCTCGCGGGTCCAGGTCAGCTTCGGTTGGCGATTCCCTGACAACAACGAACCGGTTTCGGGCGGCTCGTCGCTCGATGATGCGTGTCTGGAGGAGACCCCGAAGCTGCGAGCGCTGATCGCCGCGCTCGATGACCTCGGCGAGCGCCTTGGTGATGAGCTCGCCTGTGAGACGATTCCTGCCAGTGAGTGAGGTCCGCGCGATCGGTCCGCGAGCGTTGGGGCGCGTGGGGCTGCTCGCGCTGGCCGCATGGCTCCTCGGCGGAGCCTTCGCACCCGCAGGCGCCTGCCGCTGCGCTCAGCTACCGCTCGAGACCTACTTCGAGCGCGCCGAAATCGTGGTGGTGGGTCGGGCACGCACGGTGGCCGAGCGGGTCGATGGCCGCTACCGCGCGGTCCTCATCGAGCCGGGTTGGCGGCCGTTCAAGGGCTCGCTCGACGGTGTCACCCTGGTGACCGCGACCTCGACCGCCGGATGCGGTGTCGAGATCGAGCATGGTGCGTCGTACGTCATCTTCGCGAGCCGACTCGAGGACCAACCGGGGCTGGCGGTATTCGACACCTGCTCCGGGAGCCGGCGCTACCCGGCGCCATCGGATCATGGGTCCGAGCCGGTGTATCAGGGGCTTCCTGACAACCGAATCGTCGCGAGGCTGTTCGAACTGCAATCGGGCGGCGCCCCGCCGGCCAACGGCGTCGCCGCGGTCGATCTCGAACCGTTCCACACCAACCCCGCATGCTGGGAGGGTCCGAGGATGGTGCAGACGGGCCTCCCTCCAGCGGAGCTGCGACAGCGGGTCGTATTCTCGGCGCGTCGGGCGCCGGAGCCAGAGCTCGAGGCCATGCCATCGCCCAACGGCGCCTACCGGCTCTGGGTGCGCAACCCCGACACGACTCGACCCGGGCCGTGGAACGCGACCCTGCTCGTGGATGTCGAGCGCGACGACCTGCTCTCGGTGGACCTGCGCGACATCGCCCAGCCGGTGAGTCCGCGCTGGATCAACGAGAAGCTGCTCTACCTGCGGGTCGCATGGGGTCGGGTGGCGTTCTCGGACCTGATCGTCGATGTCGAACAGGGCGAGATCCTCTACGAGGAAGTGACGCGCTGGGCGGCCGAGGCGTTCGACCAGTACCGGCTCACGTGCGGCGGCCAGTGCCCGTGCGCCCCCGAGGCCGGTGCTGTCCTCGAGGCGACCGAGCCGCCAATTCCACGACCGGCACCCGGAGAGCCAACCCAGCTCGACTTCCTGGTGAGCAGCCTCGCCTACCTCGATGGCGACTGGGACGGGCGGGTGTTCACCGCGCCGGGCGAGGGCAGCTTCGTTCGCTCGGCGCTACACGGCGCCAGAGCGCGCGCCGAGACCGATGCCGAGGTGCTCGAGGTGCGCCGGGTCGGCGACGGTCTGTGGCTGCGAGTCCGCCTGTTCGCGCGCAACCGCTGCGATGATCCGCGCGCGCCGTCGGTGCACCAGGGTTGGGTCCCGGCCTATTCGGAGGAGGGCCGCCTGGTCGCTTGGCACCACCCGGGGGGTTGCTGAGGGGCAACCCCCCGGGCTTGGACTGGTCCGTCGCGCGTAGCGGCGAGTCCGTCCAATCCAGCCCTTCTGGGGGTAGCGCCCGACGAACGAGCGTCAACGCTCGCGAATCGCGCTGCGCCCGAACGGGACACGCCCACCCGCAGACGTTCGCGGTCTTGTTGCTCGTCCCAAGCCTCGGACAGGCTCCGAGCCGACCTCTACGCCGCCGCCCGTGCCTTCTTGAACGCCTGGTCGAAGTCCGCCTTGATGTCGTCGATGTGCTCGATGCCCACCGAGACCCGGACTTGGTCCGGCAACACCCCCGCCTGTCGCTGCTCTTCTTCGCTGAGCTGCTGGTGGGTGGTGGTCGCCGGGTGGATGACCAGGGTCTTGGCGTCGCCGACGTTGGCGAGGTGACTCGCGAGCTCTACCGAGTCGATGAATTTCTGGCCGGCCGCGAGGCCGCCCTGGATGCCGAACGACATCACCGATCCGAAGCCGTGGCGAAGGTACTTCTTCGCCGCCGCGTGGTAGGGGTGGTCGGGTAGGCCCGGGAAGCTCACCCACGAGACGCCATTGTGCTTGCTCAGCCACTCGGCGAGCTCCTGGGCGTTCTCGCAATGGCGCTGCACCCGCAGCGACAGGGTCTCGAGGCCCTGCAGGAAAAGGAACGAGTTGAATGGGCTCAGGCACGCTCCCATGTCGCGCAGGCCCTCGACCCGCGCGCGAATGATGAACGCGATGTTGCCGAACGGACCGCCGCTCCCGAACACCTCCCAGAACTTCATCCCGTGATAGCCCGGTGACGGTTCAGTGAACACCGGGAACTTGCCGCTGCCCCAGTCGAACTTGCCAGCGTCGACGATCACGCCGCCGATCGAGTTGCCGTGGCCACCGATCCACTTGGTGGCGGAGTGCACGACCACGTCGGCGCCCCACTCGATCGGACGGCACAGGTATCCGCCGGCGCCAAAGGTGTTGTCGACCATCAACGGAATCCCGTTCTTGTGGGCCAACTTCGCGAGACCTTCTAGGTCGGGGACGTTGAACCGGGGATTGCCGATGGTCTCGACGTACAGCGCCTTGGTGCGGTCGTCGATCGCCGCTTCGAAGTCAGCGAGCGAGTCGCCGTCGATCAGCTTGACGTCGATGCCGAGGCGCGGCAGGGTGACCTTGAACTGGTTGTAGGTGCCGCCGTAGAGCAGGCTGGTGGAGACGATGTTGTCGCCGACCGTCGCGATGTTGGTGATCGCCAGTATCTGCGCTGCTTGCCCGCTCGCGGTAGCCAGCGCCGCGACGCCGCCTTCGAGCGCCGCGATCCGCTTCTCGAAGACGTCGGTGGTCGGGTTCATGATGCGGGTGTAGATGTTGCCGAACTCCTGGAGCGCGAACAGGCGCGCGCCGTGCCCCGAGTCGTCGAAGGTGTAGGACGTGGTCTGGTAGATCGGCACGGCGCGGGCGTTGGTTCCGGGCGCGGGCTCTTGGCCGGCGTGGACTTGCAGGGTCTCGAAACGGTGCGGGGTGTCTGGCATGACGGTCTCCTTGGGTTCTGGTGCGGGAATCGGGTTGCGCTCTTCGAGTAGGCGGATCGATGGACTCCGAGGCTACTAACTCTTCTTCTCGACAGGTGCGCCGGCCTTGGTCCAGGCAGTGAAGCCGCCGCCGATGTGGCTGACGTTGGTCATCCCCATGTCGTAGAGGGTTTTGGTGGCGAGCGCGGAGCGCCAACCGCTCGCGCAGTGGAGGACGAGGCGCGGCGCGGTCGACAGCGCCTCGCGGTGGTAGGGGCTGTCGGGGTCGACCCAGAACTCGAGCATGCCGCGCGGGGCATGGTACGAGCCAGGGATCCTGCCCTCGCGCTCGATCTCGCGGACATCGCGCAAGTCGACCACCAGCGCCTCGCCAGCCGCCTGCAGCGCGCGCGCCTGGTCGACGGTCAGGGTCTCGATCACCGCCTCGGCCTCGGCGATCAGCTGTTTGTATCCCTTGGTGATTGTGGCCATCAGAGGCTCCTTCGGGGCGGTGACGAGTGACGGGGCCTGGAGTCTATCGGGCCGGCCGCGTCCTTCGCGGCTCGGCACTCCGCGCCTGACGAATCGCGTGGCAGGCTGAGCGTAGTCCTTCGTGGCGCAAAAGGCCGTCTCACCCAAGATTCGCGGTAGGTTCTCCGCGTGTTCTGGCTCGAGGCGTCGCGACCCGGATTGTGGTTCCAGACCGTCTGGCTGTACCTAGTGCCGACTTCGGGCCGGCCGGAGGTGTTCGCCGACTGGCGGTTCTGGGTGGGCCTAGGGCTCGTGACCCTGCCGCTGAATCTCCTGGTCTATGGCTGGAACGACATCGTCGACTACGAGATCGACCAGATCAACCCGCGCAAGGGGGGCTACTTGTTCGGCGCTCGCGGCAGCCGCGAGCAGCTGCGCCGACTGCCGCTTGCGATCGTGCTCGTGAACCTGCCGGCGGCGGTTGCCCTGGTCGCGGCGGCCGGGGTCCGCGCGCTGGCAG
>JAQBHE010000448.1:0-2517 GCA_032128015.1 Holophagae bacterium | reverse complement strand
AGGATCTGCTTGAAGATCTCGCCGTAGCCAGGTCCGGTGGCTCGCCCCTGCTTCAGGTAGCCGAGGTCTCCGGGATCGCCGCCGTCGCGGATGTACTTGAGATCGGCGCCGCTGCAAAAGACCCCGGCAACCCCGCGCAGTACCACCGCCCTTACCGACTCGTCGCGCGCCAGCTGGAGCCCGGCCCGGCGCAGATCACGGGCGGTCTCGACATCGAGCGAGTTGAAACGCTCGCGCCGGTCGAGGATCAGGTTGCCGACCGTGCCGCCGTTCTCGACCGAGTCGTACTCGATGCGGATGTTGCTCATCGGTGTCGCGCTTGGGAGTTAGGGTGGGATCGTGTTGCGGGCGGTCAGCAGATGCGGGGCAGCGGCTCGCCTTCGAGCTCGGTGAGCAAGCGCCGGCCGAAGCCGGTGTCGAGGATTACCGATCCGCGGTGTTCTTCGGTGCACACGCCGATCACCGCGGCGCGCGCGCCGAGGGGGTGAGCGCGCAGCGCCTCGAGCACTCGCTCGACCGCGTCTTCGCCGCCTTTGCAGTCTCCACGGACGCCGATCACCGCCTTGCCTTCGTTGGCGACGTGCAGCGGATCGATGCCGAGCAGCTCGGATGCGGCACGCACCTCGTCGGTCATGGGCAGCGACGGCTCGTCGATCGAGATGCCGACCCGAGACTTCGTCGCCATCTCGTGGAGGGTGCTTGCGACGCCGCCGCGCGTGGGGTCCTTCATCGCGACCACGCTCTCGCCGCCGGCTTCGAGCGCTGCCGCGATCAAGCGGTTGAGCGGCGCGGTGTCGGAGCGCAGGTCGCCTTGTAGGTCGATGCCGCTGCGCGCGATCAGGATGGCCAAGCCGTGGTCGCCGATCGTGCCGGTGACGATCAGCCGGTCGCCACAACGTAGGCCGTCGTCGGTGACCACCCGATCGGTGAGCGCGATGCCGGTGGTGTTGAGAATCACCCCGTCGAGCTCGCCAGCTCCCATGACCTTGGTGTCGCCGGTCAGCACCTCGACACCGGCCTCGGCGCACGTCGCCTGCATGGATGCGTGGATGCGCTCGAGGTCGCGGCGCGAGAACCCGGCCTCGAGTACGACCGCGCAGGTGATCCCGAGCGGCTCGGTCGCGCCCATCATCGCGAGGTCGTTGACCGTGCCGGCGACCGCTAGCCGGCCGATGTCGCCGCCCGGAAAGAAGATCGGATGCACCACGTGCGAGTCGGTGGTGATCACCAGCCAACGGTCGCCGAGGCGCAGCGCCGCCCCGTCGTCCATGCGGTCGAGCCCGATGCGCACCGCCGGGTCCGACCGGGTCGCGGGGGCGAACACGCTCTCGATCAGCTCCCGCATGGCACGGCTGCCAGCACCGTGCTGGAGGGTGATCCGGCTGTCGCGCTCGGCGATCTGGCTCACGGCCTCTCCGTTCCAGCGGCTGGCGCTTCCGCGGTCTTACGGCCGAGTCCACCGCCGAGCCGCGGGTGGCCGCCGTACTGATGCCAGATCCGGCAGGTGCCCTCGCTCGACACCATGCAAGCGCCCACCGGGTCACCGGGAACGCAGCGGTTGCCGTACAAGGCGCAGTCGAGCGGGTTCGCGACGCCGGCCATGATGTCGCCACAGCGGCACTCTGCGGTGAGATTTGCGGGTGCGGTGTCCCAGAATCCGGTCAGGTCGATGGGGTGGCGGTGTCGGGCATCGACATGGCGCCACTCGTCGCGCAGACGCAGATTGCCGTTGGGAACGTGGGCGATGCCGCGCCAGCGTCCGCCGGTGGGCTCGAAGACCCGCCAGAGTTGCTCCTGCGCGCGCCGGTTGCCCTCGCGAGTGACGCAACGTGGGAAGGCGTTGACCACCTCCCGCCGCCCGTCGCGCAACAGGGTCACCAACTGCACCAGGCCGGCGAGGATGTCGAGCGGCTCGAAGCCGGCAACCACGACCGGGATGCCATGTCGGGCGACAAACTCCTCGAAGACGCCCCAGCCGGTGATGGTCGCCGCGTGACCTGCGGCCAGGAAACCCTCGATCCGAGTGCCCGGCATCTCGGCGACGATCTCCATCACCGGGGGTATGTACTTGTGAGCCGAGAGCACGGTGAGGTTGTCCGGGATCCCGGCGGTGATCACCGCAGCGGTGGCTACCGCCGTGGTCTCGAAGCCGGAAGCGAAGAACACCACGGGCTGGTCGGTGACGCGCGCGATCTCGACCGCGTGGGTGGCGCTGTAGATCACCTCGACCGGCGCACCGCGGCTCTGGGAATCGGCGAGCGAGCGCGCTGTCCCCGGCACCCGCAGCATGTCGCCGTAGGTCAGCACCCGGATTCCGCTCTCGGCGAGCAGCACCGCTTCATCGACCTCGGGCACATCGGTGACGCATACCGGACAGCCCGGCCCCATGATCACTTCGAGTTTCTCGGGGAAGCTCTGGCGCAGTCCGAAGCGGGCGATCGCCTGCTCGTGGCTGCCGCACACGTGCATCACCGAGATCGGAGCCCGGCCGATGGCGTCGGTGACCTCGGCGAGCGC
>JAQBHE010000447.1:0-2710 GCA_032128015.1 Holophagae bacterium | reverse complement strand
CTCCAGGAGGCGGTCGACGCGCTGTTCGACAACGGTCGTCGCGGCCGGGTGCTGAAGGGCTCGAACAACCGGCCGCTCAAGTCCCTATCCGACACCCTCAAGGGCAAGCAAGGGCGCTTCCGTCAGAACCTCCTCGGCAAGCGCGTCGACTATTCCGGCCAGTCGGTGATCGTGGTTGGCCCCGACCTCAAGCTTCACCAATGCGGCCTGCCGAAGAAGATGGCGCTCGAGCTGTTCAAGCCGTTCATCTACAACTGGCTCGAGCAGAAGGGCTACGTCGGCACGATCAAAGCGGCCAAGGAGATGGTCGACCGCGAGGAAGATGTGGTGTGGGATGCCTTGGAGGAGGTCATCCAGGACCACCCGGTGATGCTCAATCGAGCACCGACTCTGCACCGGCTTGGCATCCAGGCCTTCCAGCCGGTGCTGATCGAGGGCAAGGCGATCCAGATCCACCCGCTGGTGTGCGCGGCGTTCAACGCCGACTTCGACGGCGACCAGATGGCGGTTCATGTGCCGCTGTCGCCGAAAGCCCAGATCGAGGCCAACGTTCTGATGCTGTCGGCGCGCAACATCCTGAGCCCGGCCCACGGTCGTCCGCTCACCGTGCCCAGCCAGGACCTGGTCCTCGGCGGCTACTACCTGACCATGCCGCGTCCCGGGGCGCTCGGCGAGGGTCGGTTGTTCGCCGACGCCGACGAGGTGATGTTGGCGCTTCACGAGGGCTTGGTGGAGACCCAGACGCCGATCCGCCTGCGGCTTTCCGGGCCGTACATCAACCTCGAGACCCAGTACGACAACCAGGACATCGTGCGCGCCGATGTCGATGAGCTCGACCGCGAGGTGATCGAGACGACGGTGGGGCGCGTGATTTTTAACCGCCACTTGCCGAAACAGCTGCCGTTCATCAACGGCCTGCTCAAGAAGCGAGGACTGCAGGACCTCGTGGGCTATTGCTACATCAAGCACGGTAACCAGCTCACCGTGGAGATGCTCGACGAGGTCAAGGAGATCACCTTCACCTACGCCACCAAGGCCGGGATCTCGTTCGGGGTCGACGACATGGTGATCCCGAGCAACAAAGAGGAGCTCATCGACCAGGCCCGAACCGAAGTGCTGGAGATCGAGGGCCAGCGATCGGCGGGCGTGATCACGGCCGGCGAACGCCACAACAAGATCATCGACATCTGGCACCGGGTCACCGAGAAAGTGTCGACGGAGATGTTCCGCGAGATGGCGGAGGTCGAGAAGACGCGCGGTGAGTTCAACCCGATCAACTTGATGGCCGACTCGGGCGCCCGCGGCTCGCGAGAACAGGTTCGCCAGCTCGCCGGGATGCGCGACCTGATGTCCAAGCCCTCGGGAGAAGTGATCGAGACTCCGATCCACGCCAACTTCCGCGAAGGCCTCAGCGTTCTTCAGTACTTCATCTCGACCCACGGCGCGCGCAAGGGTCTGGCCGACACCGCGCTCAAGACTGCCGACTCCGGGTACCTGACCCGGCGCCTGGTCGATGTCGCCCAGGACGTGATCGTCACCGAGGTGGACTGCGGCACGATCGACGGCATCTTCGTTGCGGCGATCATGGAGGGCGGCGACATCCTCGAATCGTTGCGCGACCGCATCGTCGGCCGAGTGGCGCAAGAGGAAATCTGGGACCCGATGTCCGGCGAGGTCCTGGTGGTTTCCAGCCAGGACGTGACCGAGGAGATCGCCACCGCGGTGCAGTCGGCGGGGATCGAGCGGGTGAAGATCCGGTCGGTGCTCACCTGCGCCACCCGCCGCGGGGTCTGCGCGGCCTGCTACGGTCGCAACCTGGCGACCGGTCTCAAGGTCGAGATTGGCGAGGCGGTGGGGGTCATCGCCGCGCAGTCGATCGGTGAGCCGGGGACCCAGCTGACCATGCGTACGTTTCACTACGGCGGCACCGCGAGCCGGGTCTCCGAGCAGTCGAAGCACGCGGCGAAGAACCCGGGCTGGGCGAAGTTCCTGGGAGTCAACACGGTCGACAGCAAGGCCGGCGAGTTGGTGGTCGTCAATCGCAACGGCAAGCTGCTGATCGTCGACAAGGCGGGACGCGAGCGCGAGCGTTACGCGCTGACCTACGGCTCACACCTGCTGGTTCGCGAGAACGAAGAGGTCGAGCCCGGACGCGAGCTGGTCAAGTGGGACCCGTTCACGTCGTTGATCCTGAGCGAGGTCGCCGGCAAGGCCGAGTACCAGGACATCGTCGAGGGCGAGAACGTCCGTGAGGACACCGATCGGGTGACCGGGCTGTCGCAGCGGGTGATCGTCGAGGCGTCGGCCAACGAGAAGCGGGCGCCGGCGATCGTGGTGCGCGGCAAGCAGGGCGAGAAGCGCTACCTGCTGCCGTCAGGGTCGCACTTGGTGGCCAACGACGGCGCCGAGCTTCACCCCGGCGACACCCTGGCCAAGATCCCTCGCGAGACCACCAAGACCAAGGACATCACCGGCGGCCTGCCCCGGGTGGTGGAGTTGTTCGAGGCTCGCAATCCCCGCGAGCCTGCGATTATCACCGAGATCGACGGCACCGTTCACCTCGGGGACATCGTGAAGGGGATGCGCAAGGTGGGCGTCGACAGCGGCTCTGGCGACATGCGCGAGTACCTCATCCCGCGGTACATCCACGTCAACGTGCAGGAGGGGGAGCGGGTGCGTGCGGGCGACCCTCTGATCGACGGCTCGATCA
>JAQBHE010000446.1:0-4003 GCA_032128015.1 Holophagae bacterium | reverse complement strand
CATTGTCCCAGGTCGGCGACAGCGAGTCCTCGAGGTCGGCCATGAACACCTTGGCCCCGGAGTTGAGGGCATTGATCATCATCTTGCGATCGACCGGGCCGGTGATCTCGGCCCACCGGCATTCGAGGTCTGGCGGCGCTGGCGCCACCTTCCAATCGCCGCTGCGCACCGGCTCGGTCTCGGTCAGGAACCCGGGCTTGTGGCCCTCGCGGATGGCGCGCTGGCGCTCGCCGCGCGCAGCCAACAGCTCGCGTCGCCGGGAGTCCGCGCGCTGGTGAAGGGTCAGCACGAAGTCGAGGGCCTCGGGGGTGAACACCCGCCGCCAAGCCTCCCGGTCGCTCGCTTCTCTGGCCTCGATTCTGCTCACGAGATGGACTCCTCTTTCCTTGGACAACTCTTGAACGACTCTCGGACAACTCGAGAATGGGCCGACAACCGCCGGCGCCCGCGAGCTTAGCCGACCCCGAGCCGGCGGTGGCCAGCCTCGACACCATGCGCTACTCTCCACCCGCCCGCGATGGCCATTATGCCGACTGCAAGCCCACGACCACCGCACCCGCACTCGCCGACCGAGGTGGCTTTCGCCTCGATCGAAGCGACCCAAGAGGCCCTGGCGCGCGCCGACTATGTGGCCGATCGCGCGCTTGCCACGTCGGTGTTCCTCGGCCTCGCGTTGCGCAAGCCGCTGTTCCTCGAGGGCGAGCCCGGGGTCGGCAAGACTGAGGTCGCGAAAGCGCTCGCCCAGGTCCTCGAGCTGCCGCTGATCCGGCTCCAGTGCTACGAGGGTCTCGACGTCAATCACGCGGTCTACGAGTGGAACTACTCGCGCCAACTGCTGGCGATCCGCACCCTCGAGGCCCGCGGCGACGGTCGGCCGGAGCCGCAGCTCTTCGGCCCCGAATTCTTGATCAAGCGACCGCTGCTCCAGGCGATCGACCCCGACGAGACCGGCGGGCGGGCAGTGCTGCTGATCGACGAGCTCGACCGCGCCGACGAGGAGTTCGAAGCCTTCCTGCTCGAGATCCTCGCCGACTTCCAGATCACGATCCCGGAGATCGGCACGCTGCGGGCGACCCAGCCCCCGGTCGTCATCCTGACCTCGAACCGCACCCGCGAGATCCACGACGCGCTCAAGCGCCGATGCCTCTACCACTGGATCGACTTCCCGGACTTCGACAAAGAGGTCCAAATCATCCTCCGGCGCGTTCCGCAAGCGCCCGAGCGCCTGACTCGCGAAGTCGTGGCGTTGGTCCAGGCGCTGCGCGGCGAAGACCTGTTCAAGCGCCCAGGGGTCGCCGAGACCCTGGACTGGATCAATGCCCTGCTCGCGCTCGACCAAGAGACCCTGACCGATGCGATCCTGCGCGACACCTTAGGGGTTTTGCTCAAGTACCAGGACGACATCGAGAAGATCGACAACGCCGCCGCCCGCCGGCTGCTCGAGCGCAGCCAACAGGCGCTGTGACCGTGGCGGTCGCCGAGCCCGGCCGCGGCCACCTGCTGCGGAACATGGTGCTGTTCGCGCGACTGCTGCGGGTCGGCAGGCTGGCGGTCACCCCGGTGCAGATGGGGGATTGGATCGAGGCCTTGGACCATGTCGACGTCCGGCGCAAGGAAGACTGGAAGAACGCCAGCCGAGCGGTGCTGGTGTCGCGAGCCGACGACCTCGAGTGGTTCGACGCCGCCTTCGAGCTGTTCTGGCAGGCGCGCGACCCGCGCCAGCTCTCCGAGCTCGAGCTCGGCTTGCTGGTCCAGCGGCGGACCGAGAAGCGGTCGCAAGGAGTTGCCCAGCCGCTCGGCAGCCGGCCGTCGGAGAATGACGCCAGCCCTCAGGAGACCGAGCTCGCGGGCGCCTGGAGCGCTCGCGAGGCGCTGCGCCACCGCGACTTCGCCGAGGCCACCGGCGACGAGCTCGAGGAGATCCGTCGCTTGATCTCGCGTCTGCGATTTCGACTCGAGCAGCGGCGTTCGCGACGGCGGGTCGCGGCGCGGCGCGGCCGCAGCCTCGACCTGGCGCGGACCCTGCGCCGCAACTTGCCGCGTGGCGGCGAGCTGGTCACCCTCGCCCGGCGCACCGAGAAACGTCGGCGCCGGCCGCTGGTGGTGCTCTGCGATGTCTCTGGCTCAATGGAGCCGTACTCCCGGCTGCTGCTCCACTTCGTCTACGCAATCTCCCATTCGCGGGGCGCCAACGCCGGACTGGCGAGGGTCGAGGCCTTCGTCTTCGGCACGCGGCTGACCCGAATCACCCCAGAGCTACGCTCGCGCAACGTCGACTTCGCGCTCGCCTCGGCGGCGCGCGAGATCGCCGACTGGGGCGGCGGCACGCGCACCGGCGAAGCGCTCAAGACCTTCAACTACCGCTGGGCGCGCCGAGTGCTCGGCCAGGGCGCGGTGGTGATGATGATCTCCGACGGTTGGGACCGCGGCGACATCGAGCTGCTCGGCGCCGAGATGAAACGGCTGCGCTTGAGCTGTCACCGTTTGCTGTGGCTCAACCCTTTGCTCGGCTCGCCGAGCTACCGGCCGCTGACCCGCGGCATGGTCGCAGCGCTGCCGTACGTTGACGACTTTCTACCGGTCCACAATCTCCACAGCCTGGAGCAGTTGGGGAACGCCCTCGCCAACATCGGCGGCCGGCGGCCGGCCGGCCGCGCCGACGCGGCGTGACCGCCACTCCGCCGCCTCGGGGGATCTGCCGGCGTGGACATCGTTGACCGAATCCGCCGACTGCGCCGGCCGTCGCTGCTCGTGCGCGCGGCGTTCGGACTGGTGGTGGTCGCGTTGCTGCCGCTCGGCTTCGCCTCGTGGCAGCTGGTCGGGATGAACGCGGCGGCGATGCGCGACCAGGTCGAGTCGACCCACTTGCTGAACGCTCGCAATGCCAGCGACGCCGTCGCTCAGTTTCTCGATACCCGCAGATCGCTCGCCCGCAGCCTGACCCTCCATCCCGCGCTGCGCGATCCGAGCGGACCAGCAGCCGCCGACCAGGTCGCCGAGAGCCTGCTGTCATGGGCCGACCTCGGAGTCGAGGCGGTTGGCCTGTTCGTCGGCAACGGCACCTTGATCCAAGGCGGCCGCCTCGAAGGGTCGGGTCTCGACCTCGCCGCTCTCCTGCCCGCGAGCTTCGACCGTGACGTCGCCACCCGCGGCAGCGGCGACGATCTGCTGGTGCTGGTGCGCGCGCGGGTCGGCGACAGCGACGCCAGCGTGGTCCTGGCGTGCCGAGCCGAGCCCCTGCGCCGGATTGTCGAGCCCTGGGAACTGTCGAGCGACGTGGTGCTGCTCGGTCCGACCGGAACTCCGATCCAGGGCTCGATCGACGACCTCGCCGAGATCCCCGAAGACGTTCTTCGGGTCGCTCGCGCGGGCGTCGCCGACGGTGTCTACTCGGGCAGCGCCGAAGTGCTCGCGGCCCATGCCAGTGTCGCCGGCTACGACTGGACGGTGATCTCGCTGCAGCCGCGGGCGATCGCCGAGCGGGTCGCTCGGAGAATGCGCCAACGCGCCTCACTCACTCTCGTCGTCACCCTCGCCCTGGCGGCGTTCTTCCTGGCGCTCACCTACCGCGAAGTGGTGCGCCCGCTCCGCGGTCTGCTCACCGCCCAGCGCCGGCTTGCCCAGATCGATGACAACGGCCGCGGCGACCTGATCGGCGACCTCACCGCGAGCTTCGCAGCGCTCGAACAGCGGGTTCGTGACGGTCGCGAGCTCGGCGAGATCTTCCTCGGCCGCTACCAGGTGCTCGACATCGTCGGCCGCGGCGGCATGGGCACGGTGTTCCGCGGCTGGGACCCCAAGCTCGAGCGGCCGCTGGCGCTCAAGACCGTGCGTCTGGGCGCCACCAGCGAGGATCCCGAGAGAGTGCGCCAGCGGGTAAGCGCGCTGCTCCAGGAAGCGGTCACCATCGCGCGTTTCAACCATCCCAACGTCGTCACCATTCACGACATCGAAGACGCCGCTGGCGCCACCTTCATCGCCATGGAGTTCGTCGACGGCGAGA
>JAQBHE010000445.1:0-12420 GCA_032128015.1 Holophagae bacterium | reverse complement strand
AGTACCTGCTGCAGGCAATGCCCGAAGAGATCCTCGCCGATTCGGTCGAGCTTGGCCGCGCTTGCATCCGCCGCGAGCACCGCAGCCGCCAGGTGCTGTTCATGCTCTGGCGGGGTCTGGCGCAGTACGTTCGGCACAGCCGCAAACGCTACCTCTTCGGCTGCTGTTCGCTAACCAGCCAGCGAGCCGCCGAGGGCGAGCGGTTGTACCGCCAGCTAGTCGCCGAGGGCCGGGTTCGCGACGACTTCGATGTGCCGCCGAAGCCTTCCTGCCGCTGCGAGGCGAGCGACGAGGAAGTGGCGGCCGAGCCCGAGGTGCGGGTGCCGGCGTTGTTCGGCACCTACCTTCGCTACGGCGCCCGGCTATGCAGCAAGCCGGCGCTCGATCGCGAGTTCAAGACCATCGACTACCTGGTGTTGCTCGACGTCGAGACGATCAGCCAGAAGTCCCGCGAGCTGTTCTTCGCTGGTCTCTGAGCTACGGCCTTCAGCACGGTGGCACCGGCGCCGGCCGGTGGACGCACCGGCGATCCGGCCGCCACCTTTTCGCTATCGTGACGCTGGCATGGCCAATCTGCGGGTTCTCTGGCGGTCGATCGCTCTGTTGTCGTTGATCTTTGCCGCCTGGCTGCTGCTGGTGGCCGGCCACTTGGGGTTGCGGCGGCAGCTCGTCACCCGCCGCCGGCTCGAGCGCGCGATCTTCCGCCGGTGGGCGCGGGCGGTGTGCTGGGTGTTGGGGGTGCGGGTGACGGTCGAGGGCGTTGTCCCCGGGCCGCCCTGCCTGCTGGTCTCGAACCACCTCAGCTACGTCGACGTGCCGGTGATTGCGAGTGTCTTCCCGTCGCGCTTCGTGGCGAAGGCGGAGGTGCGCAGCTGGCCGATCGTCGGCTGGTCGTGCCGGCTGGCCGAGATGCTGTTCGTCGACCGCACGTCGCGCCCCGACGCCCGGCGCGTCGCCGACGAGATCCGCGTCGCCATCGAGAGCGGCGACAACGTCGTGGTGTTTCCGGAAGGGACCAGCACCGCCGGTCACCGAGTGGCTCCGTTCCGTTCGCCGCTGCTCGCGTCGGCGGCGGCTGCCGGCGTGCCGGTGCACTTCTCGGCGATCGGCTACTCGGTCCCCGGTGCCGGTCGGCCGGCGCACCTGGCGGTGTGCTGGTGGGGCGGGATGGCCTTCGGCTCGCACGTGCTCGGCATCCTGAAGCTGCCGCGGGTCGACGCCCGGCTCAGTTTCGGCCGCGAGCCGCTGGGCGGACACGATCGCAAAGCTCTCGCCATCGATCTCCAGCGCGCGGTGTCCGAGCTGTTCCGACCGGTCGTCGACTTTGCTCCGGAGGATCCGAGCTGACCGGCGGGGAAGTCCGCCCTGGGGGTGTGCGGTGAGCTGGCGTCGCCGCTTCTTGATCGCGGTCGCCATGGTGTGGGCGATCGCGCTCGCCGCGTCCTACGCCGTGCGTTTCGGTCGCCCGCGGCTGCCGCCGGCGGTGAGCAGTCCGCGGGAGATCCTAGAGGTCGCGGCGCGCCGCGGCTTCCAGGCACTGCCCGAGCGGGTGACGGTCGGGTATCGCGACTGGCGGCCTTCGGAGGACGTGATGCCGAGGGCACTGCCGGTTCTGCTGCCGGTGCTGCTGCTTCACGGTTCACCCGGCAATGCCGACGACTTCGCCACCCTCGGACCGGCGCTCGGCCGCGGCCAGTGGACGATCGCCCCCGACTTGCCCGGGTTCGGCGCTTCCGCCCACGACGTGCCCGACTATTCCTTCCGCGCCCACGCCGCCTATCTGGTCGAGCTCCTTGATCGGCTCGGGATCGAACGGGTCCACGTCGTCGGGTTCAGCATGAGCGGGGGGGTGCTGATCGAGCTCTGGAAGCTCGCGCCCCAGCGGATCGAATCGGGGGTGATGATGTCGGCGGTCGGGGTCCAGGAGCTCGAACTTCTGGGCAGCTATCACGTCAACCGCCTGCTTCACGGCATCCAGCTGGCGGCCATCCGTGGGGTGCGCGATCTGGTGCCGCACTTCGGATCGTTCGACGGTTTCCCCCTCGATGTTTCCTATGCCCGCAACTTCTTCGACAGCGACCAACGCCCGCTCCGTGGCCTGCTCGAGACCTTTGAACCACCGATGCTGATCGTCCACGGCGAGCACGACCCGCTGGTGCCGAAGGAGGCCGCGCTCGAGCACCACCGGATCGTGCCGCAGAGCGAGCTCGTGCTACTCGACTCCAGCCACTTCTATGTGTTCGGCGACGGTGAGCGGATCGCGCCCCGGATCGAGGACTTCTTCGAGCGAGTCGAAGCGGGTCGCGCGACGAGTCGACGCGATGCCATCCCCGAGCGCGTCGTCGCGGCCGGTCGGCCGTACGCGCCGCCGCGCCTCGCGCCGTGGCGCGGTCCGGCGATTCCGGCGGTGATGATGCTGATCGCTCTCGCGACCTTGATCAGCGAGGACCTCACATGCATCGGTGCGGGCCTGCTGGTCGCCCAGGGCCGGCTCGAGCTGGGACCGGCGATGGCGGCCTGTTATGTCGGGATCGTCGCTGGCGACTTGCTGCTGTTCTGGGCCGGGCGGTCGCTCGGCCGGCGGGTGGTGCATCGACGGCCGTTTCGCTGGTGGATCTCCGAGCGCGCGATCGACGACAGCTCGGCTTGGCTGCGCAAGCGCGGTGGCTGGGTGATCCTCGCTACCCGAGTGCTCCCCGGCACCCGGCTGCCCACCAACATCGCGGCCGGCCTGCTGCACACCAACTCCTGGAAGTTCCTCGGCTACTTCGCGCTCGCCGGAGCTTTTTGGGTACCGCTGATTGTCGGCGCGAGCGCGCGGCTGGGCGCCGGTCTGGTCGGTCAGATGGATCTCTTGCGCGGTCGTTTCTTGCTGATCGTGCTCGGACTCGGTGTCGTGATGTACCTGGTGCGCCACCTAGTGGTGCCGCTTCTAAGCTGGAGGGGGCGCCGGCGCTTGGTCGGTCGTTGGCGCTACCTGACGCGTTGGGAGTTCTGGCCGTCGTGGGCGATCTATCCGCCGGTGGTGCTGTCGATTCTCGGTTTCGGTCTGCGTCACCGCTCGCTCGCCCTGTTCACCACGGTCAACCCGGTGATGCCGCTGGGCGGCTTCGTCGGCGAGTCGAAGGCGGAGACCTACGCTCAGATGCCGGCGGCGTTCGTGCCGGCCTGGCGTTCTCTCGTCGAGGGACCGCCGGCAACGCGAACCGCGGCTCTCGAGCTGTTCCTCGTAGAGGAGGGGCTTGGCTACCCGGTGGTGCTCAAGCCCGACTCCGGCCAACGCGGTCAAGGAGTGGCGGTGGTGCGCAGCCGCGACGAGGCGTTCTCGTATTTCGAGCACCACGGTGGCAAGCGGATCGCCCAGCGTTACGTTGAGGGTCGGGAGTTCGGTCTGTTCTGGGCACGCGGACCCGAAGACGAGCACGGCGAGGTGTTCTCGGTCACCGCCAAGGTGCCCGCCGAGCTATTGGGAGACGGTGTGCGTACCCTCGAACAGCTGATCCTCGCGGACGGGCGAGCGGTCGCGATCTGGGAGGTCTACCTGCGCGAGAACCCCGACGCGGTGGTGCGAGTGCCGACGGTCGGCGAGCGGGTGCGAGTGTCGGAGATCGGCGCCCACGCGCGCGGCACCATCTTCCTCGATGCCTGCCACCTCGCGACGCCGGAGCTGGTGGCGGCGGTTGGGCGCTTCGCCGACGGCCTGCCGGGCTTCGACTTCGGGCGGCTGGATGTCCGCGTCGAGAGCGAGGAAACACTGCGTGCTGGCGGACCGTTCGTGGTCCTCGAAGTCAACGGCGTGACCTCGGAGGCGACCCACATGTACGACCCCCGCTATTCGTGGAGCGACGCGGTTCGCATCCTCCGCGACCAGTGGCGACGGGCGTTCGAGATCGGCGCCCAGCGTCGTCGTCAAGGGGCGCGACCGGCGTCGGCGGTCGATCTGTGGCGTGCGTGGCGCGCGTTCCAGCGCGGTGTCGCCGCGCGCTGAGGGGTGGCAGGTCGGAGGGCACCACCAAAGGCTCCGCGTGCGATCCAACGGCGGCTCACGTTCGGCGCCGCAAGCGGCGTTTCAGAGAAGGAGATGGTACTGCCTTGTCACGGATGAGGTCAGACTGGTAGCCTCGAGTCCGTACTTACCGGAGGTAAGGAGGCCGTCATGGCGACATCCACCGTCTCCAGCAAGGGGCAGATCACGATCCCAAAACAGGTGCGTGATCGCCTGGGTGTTCACCAGGGTGATCGAATCGAGTTCGTCGTCGATTCCGGCGGTTCGGTCAGTCTCCGGCCGCTGAAGCGTTCCGTGCGCGAGCTGGCCGGGTTTCTCCACCGACCCGGTGACGGAGCGGCGACGCAGGGCGAGATGGATGCCAGCGTCCTCGAGCTGATTGCCAAGGACGACGAGCGCATCCGAGCAGGAAGGTGAGGGGCCTCGACACGAACGTCCTGGTCCGGTATCTCACCAGGGACGATCCCTCACAGTTTGCGTTGGCGAGCGGGCTGATCGAGCAGGCGGAGCGGGAAGGGGAGCGTCTCTACGTCAACACGGTCGTGTTGGTCGAGCTGATCTGGGTGCTTCTCGGCAGCCGCTATCGATTCTCGCGCTCGGTGGTCGCCGAGACCATTGAGATGCTGCTTGGGATCCCAACTTTCGAGATCGAGGACCGCGATCCGGTTCTCGCCGCGGTCGCGGACTATCGGGCTGGCGAAGCCGATTTTGCCGACTATCTTATCGGCCAGCAGAATCTCGCCGTGGGCTGCGAAAGCACCGTGACGTTCGATACTCACCTCGCCGATTCCGAGACCTTCGAGGTGTTGGCCAAGGGCTCTCGCTGAGTCCCGCTGGCGCTCAGGGCGAGGCGACCGCAGCGCCGGCAATCCGACCGCGACGCGGGTCTCGAACAAGTTCGACCACCGATCGGCGATCGGTGCGCCACCCAGGATCGAGTTCGAAGCATCGGGTTGTCGTCCCAGTCGCCCCATTTCCCGCCGCCAGTGGCCCGTGCAGCAGCTTTGCCCATACGAAGTCGTTCGCAGCAATCGTGCGAAGTGAGCCGAGTTGGGACCGGATCGAACTGCTGAGCGCCGATCGACCCTTGACCCCTACCTCCAGGTAATGATCTTGATTCAGATCGACCAGAATTCGGACCTGACGATGAAGACGCTCTCCCTGTCTGAAGCCAGGATGAGGCTCAGCGCCCTGGTCGAAGAGGTGCGGAGGACCGATCAAGAGATCGTCATCACCAAGAACGGCGTTCCGGCAGCGGTTCTCGTGAGCCCGGACGAGTTCGACGGTTGGCGGGAGACCCTGGCGATTCGCCTCGACGAGCAAGGCGTGTCAGAGATTCGCGAAGGACTCGATGCCCTCGAGGATGGTCGGTCGGCTCTCTACACCCTGGACGAACTGTTTGAGGTTGAGTCCCGGGAGCGTTGACGGTTGCGGCGACTGCGGATCCCGAGCTCGGTCGCCGAGTTGATCCGGGGACTGCACCCCGAGATCAAGCGGAAGGTCCGGTCAGCCCTCGAGGTCATCCTGGAGGACCCGCACGCCGGGAAGGGGCTCAAGGATGAGCTGGCTGGTTTTTGAAGTCTTCGAGTCGGTCGCTACCGAGTGATCAACCGCATCGGGAACGACGGTGTGATCGAGATCGTCGCCTTGGGACCGCGCCTGAGAATCTACGAAGAAACCTACCGGCTGGTCCGCGGTGGTGGCTCGGAGCGTGCGCGCGGACCGAAATGAGCGAATCGATCATCAAGATCGAAGTGACTGAGGCCCCGCGCTCTCACGGCGACGCGACCGCCGTGCCCGCAATTTGACCGCTGCGCCGATCGTGAACCAGAGCGACCGCCGGCAATCGATCGAACACCGCCCAGGGCCGCTCCCGAACGAGCGACTCCGATCGGGTCGCTGGCAGGTTGTCGACTTGAACGAGTGGGCGATTTGGCATAAGTTCGGTGGTAGGAGATTATGGCCATGACTACAGCGCCAGCACGCGTCCGGACGCCGGACTCAGGAGCCGGTGTGCGGAAGGTGACCTACAGTCTGCCGCTGAATCTTGTCTCGGAGCTCGACCGCTGGACCGCCGAGACCGCGAAGTCCAAGAGTGCCGTGGTCGCCGATGCACTGACGCTTTACTTCGCCAAAAGGGACCGCGAAGCGCTGGCCAGGATCTACGCGGAAGCAGCACGGGACCCGGCGTTCCAGGCCGACAATGATGCGGTGTTGCGGGATTTCGCCGCCCTCGATGCTGAGGCCGACCAGGAGTCCGGTTGAGGCTCCGCAAGTGGGACTTCGCCTGGGCAGGCCTCGATCCGTCGGTCGGACACGAACAGTCCGGGCGCCGTCCGGTCCTGGTTCTCAGTAACGACGTTATCTCGCAGGCCATCGGGCTGGTCGCTATCGCCCCGTTGACCACCTGGAAGAAGGAGCGCCGTATCTATCCGACGGAAGTGCTGCTTCCCTTGGAGGCCAGCTTCCTTCCGTCGTCTTCCCTGGCTCTTTGCCATCAGCTACGCACCGTCTCGGTCCGTCGGCTGTCGCCCTCGGAGCGTCAACTCGAAGATGAGGAGCTGCGAGCCGAGATCGAGCGAGCCATCCGAGTATGGCTGGCGATGGGGGCCGGCTGACAATCTCCGACGGAAGGCGAGTTTTTTGCTTCTTCGGCGACCGAGCGAAGGGAGTCAACGGCGAGCAGATGTTCAAACCCTCGATCTTGTCGGCGACTTCTCGCTGAGACTCCGCTCGGTTTCACGGCGACGCGAACGCTGCGCCCGCGATCCGACCGCTGCGTGGGTCCTGAATCAGCGCCACCACCGACAGACGATCGGCGCGCCACTCAGAGTCGAGATCGAAGGAACGGGTCATCGTCCCAGTCGTCCCCTCGACCGCCGTCAGCGGCGTGCGCAACAGCCTGCGCACCACGAAATCGTGAGCCGATGTCGAGCCGGCGTTCTCGCCGCGCGCGACGGCGGTGATCAGTCCCGATTCGGTCACCAACAGGATCAGCTGGTGTTTCGACGGGTCGCGGTTCTCGATCTCGACTCGGGCCTCGGCCACTAGCATGCCGCCCTCGACCCGGGCGGTGATCGCGACTCGGGCTTCGGTCGCGTTTGCCCTCGCGCTCGCAATCGCGCGGCGGACGCGGTTCTCGTCCGAGCCCACCATCTCGTCAGCGCCGGCGACCACCATCTGCGGGGTGTAGACGCCGGCGCGATCGAAAGCAGCGGCGTACTCGGATTGCCGGCGGCTCCATTCGGCCGAGGAGAACGGATCGGCCCAGCCGAGGCGGTTCCAATAGTCGACGTGGAACGACAGCGCGATGACCCCCGGCTCGTGGCCGAGCTCGCGGAGCAGACGGTCGGCGGGCGGGCAGCTCGAACAGCCCTGCGACGTGAACAGCTCGACGACCACCGGGGGCGCCGGCGGTGCGGCGGCAGCGGCGGTCGCGGTTGCCGCGAGGGTGGTGTGCAGGATCCAGGCGAGGATGAGCACGGCTCCGTGATCAGGACCGTGTCGCGGCTGCCGAGAAACGTGCCTGGTGACCGCACTCTAGCGCGCGCTCGAGGAGCGCCGGGGTCATTCTCGGTAGCGCCGCGGCGAGATCGTGCTCGCGGCCGGCCTCGGTCGCTGAAAAGAGGGTGTTGTCGGTGTTGATGCAGGCGCGGACTCCGAGCTCGAGCCAGCGCGGCAGCGGGTGGTCTTCGATCGCGGCGATCGCTCCGGTGTGGACATTGGAGGTCAGGCAAGCCTCGATGGTCACCCCGCTCTCGAGCACCAGGTCGACGATTCTCGGATCGTCCAACAGCGAGGTGCCGTGACCGATGCGCTGGGCGTGAAGCTGCTCGATCGCGCGCCGGATCTCGGCCGGCGGTCGGCCTTCGCCGGCGTGCACGGTGCGCCCGACGCCGAGATCGCGGGCGCGGGCGAAGGCCGGCGCGTAGTCGTCGATCGAGAAGTCGTGGCCGGTCGCCGGCCCGCCGGCGAGGTCGATGCCAACGACCCCGGGTCGGCTGCGAGCGGTCTCGAGGAAGGTCTCCAAGATCGAGGGCGGCTCGCCGTAGAGCGCGCACAAGATCAGGCCGGCGCGTCCGGCGCAGCCTTCGAGCGCGGCGTCGACGATTGCGGCGATCGGCGCACCGTGGTGGAGCTGGGGAGCGAAGCGGATCTCGAGCGTTGCCACCCCCTCGGCTGCCGCGTCCTCGCAGATCTCGCGCGCTACCCGGGTCACCGCCGCCGGCTCTTGGAGCACCGCCAGGGCGACGTCGAAACAGGCGAGGGCGGCAGCCAGTCCCATCCCGGGCTCGAAGCCGATGTGCTCGGGAACGACGACGCCGAGCGGTGTCGCGAGCTCGCGCAGGGTCGCCTCGCGCAACGAACCGTCGAGGTGACGGTGGAGGTCGGCGAAGTTGGCCGCAGGACTCCCGCTATCGGTCACGACGACAGCCGCTTGGGGCCGTCGCTGGCGAGTCCGCGTCGGGCTTCGCGTAGCGACCGTGACGCCGATTCCTGGAGCGCGCTGGTGTCGCGTCCGACCTCGACGAACAAGAAGCCCTCACGCAGTCGCGCTGGCGCGCTCGCTGGGGAGGCGGCGCAGCCGGCGACCAAGCCCTGGCGGCGGCACGCCGCGACGATCTGGGCGAAGGCCGCGAGAAGTTCCGGCGGTTCTTCGCGGGCGAGAACATCGAGCTCGAGCGCCAGACTCAGGTCGCGCGGGCCGACGAAAACGCCGTCAATCCCCGGGACTTCCAGAATCTCGTCGAGGTGCTCGAGCGCCGAACGGGTCTCGACCATCGGCAGGCAGATGGTGAGCGCGTCGGCGTCATTGAAGTAGTTGCCACCGTGAACCCAGGGGGCGCGAGTCGGTCCATAGCTGCGCCGTCCCCGCGGTGGATAGCGACAGGCGCGGACCGCCCGCTCGACGTCTTCCACAGTCTCGATCATCGGTACGATCACCCCCAGCGCGCCAGCGTCCAGCACCTTGCCGATGATCCCGGGCTCATTCCACGGCACCCGCGCGATTGGCACCGTCGCGGTGTTCGAGATCGCCTGGAGCATCGCGAGCGCGTCGCGGTAGTCGATCAGCCCGTGCTGGAGGTCGATCACCAGCCAGTCGAAGCCGATCCGCGCCATGATCTCGGCGGTCACCGGTGAGGGCACGGAGAGCCAGCCGCCCAACGCCGGCTCGCCACGCTGCCAGATGGCTCGAAGAGGGTTCATCTCTGCCTCCGGATCGCGCGACCTCAGAGCTCCGACGCGCGCTCTGCGGCCTTTTGCACCACCAGCTCGACCAGTCGGTCCACCGTCAGGTCCTTGATCTGGGTGCCGTCGCGCTTGCGCAGGGCCACTGTTCCGGCCTCGACCTCGCGCTCGCCGATCACCGGCATGTAGGGGATCTTGAACAGCTGAGCGCGCCTTATCTTGGCGTTCATCCGCTCATTGCCGGTGTCAGCGCTGGCGCGGATCCCGGCGTCGTGCAGACGCTCCACCAGCCGCTGCGCGAAGTCGTTGCAAGCGTCGGTGATCGGCACCACCCGCACCTGCTCGGGAGCGAGCCACGGCGGAAAGGCGCCGGCGTAGTGCTCGATCAAGAAGCCGATCATCCGCTCGTGGGTGCTCAGCGGGGCGCGGTGGATGCACAGCGGCATCTCGCGCTCGCCGCGCTCGTTGATGAACGCGAGGTCGAAGCTCGCCGGCTGGGCGAAGTCGACCTGGTTGGTGGCGAGCGTGAACTCCTTGCCGATCGAGCTCTTGATCTGGACGTCGATCTTGGGCCCGTAGAACGCCGCCTCGTCTGCGACCTCGTTGAACGGCACGTTGCCGGCGCGCATCGCGTCGCGCACCAGCGCCTCGGTCTTGAGCCACAAGGGGGCGTTGTCGACGTACTTCTTGCCGAGTCCGCGGGCGTGGTGGGTCGACAGCTGCATCGAGAACTCGGCGATGCCGAACAGCTTGAAGTAGCCGACGTACATTTCGACCACGGCCAAGAACTCGCGCTCGAACTGCGCCTCGGAGCAGTAGATGTGGGCGTCGTTCATCTGCATCGAGCGCACCCGCATCAGTCCGAACAGATCGCCGCTGGGCTCGTAGCGGTGGCAGGTGCCGTACTCGGCGAGGCGCAGCGGCAGCTCGCGGTAGCTGCGCGGCCGGCTGTCGTAGATCTTGTGGTGAAACGGGCAGTTCATCGGCTTGAGGTAGTAGTCCTCGCCCTGCATCTCCATCGGCGGGAACATGCCGTCCTTGTAGTACGGCAGGTGGCCGCTCTTGAGAAACAGGCCCTCGCGGGTGACCAGCGGCGTGCGCACCCGCTGGTACCCGGCCTTGAACTCGACCTCGCGAGCGAGCTTCTCGAGCTCGTCGATGAGCACCCCGCCGTTGGGCAGCCACAGCGGCAGCCCCGGGCCGATGTCGGCATCGAAGGTGAAGATCTCGAGCTCTTTCCCGAGCTTGCGGTGGTCGCGCTTCTTGGCTTCCTCGAGCCAATCGAGGTGGGCGCGCAGCTCCTTGCGGGTGTACCAGGCGGTGCCGTAGATCCGCTGCAGCATTGGCCGGGTCTCGTCGCCTCGCCAGTAGGCGCCGGCGACGCTCATGAGCTTGAGGCCGTCGGCCGGGATCTTGCCGGTGCTCTCGACGTGAGGACCGCGGCAGAGGTCGTCGAACGGGCCTTGGCGGTAGAAGGTGATCTCGACCTTGGCGTCGAGCTCCTGACCGTCTTCGCCGACCTCGCCGCGGTCGAGGCCGTCGACCAGCTCGAGCTTGTAGGGCTGGCTGGCGAGCAGGTCCCGGGCTTCGGAGGCCGAAGCGGACCGCATCTCGAACGGGTGGTTCTCGCCGATGATCCGCTTCATCCGCTGCTCGATCTCGTCGAGCTCTTCGGGTCCGAAGGTGCGCGGTCGATCGCCGTCCATCCCAAGGTCGAAGTCGTAGTAGAAGCCGTGCTCGATCGGCGGGCCAATCCCGAGGCGGGCGTTGGGGTAGAGCTCGAGGACCGCCTGCGCGAGCACGTGGGCAGCGCTGTGGCGGACACGGTAGAGGGGATGAGACGTGGGGTCGGGACGGTCCATCGAACGGGGCTCCTCGCAGGCAAGGTGAAGGGCGGGGTCGGGTGGCGCGGAAGGCGCGCCGGCAGGGCCGCCAAGCTTCGCAGCTTCGTGCCGGGAATCAAAGCCGGCCGCAGCTGGGCGACGACCCCGCTAGATTCACTAGGCCCGTCGGCATCCTCACAGATGAGTCAAGTTTCGCGGCCTAGTGAATCTAGGAGCCCGGGGGCGTCCCGGCCGCTTGGGCGGGGTGACCGGCTAGCAGGATCGTGGTATGACCGCGACTCGCGATCACCCCCTCGCTCCTGAGTGGTGACAACCACGATCCCGCTAGCGGAGGGTCCACCACACCGCGATCGCCGCGACCAGGAGCCCGCTGAGCCCAACCACGACCAGGTTGAGGGCGAAGCCGATGCGGCAGGTCGCGCTCTCTCTGCGGCCGCCGATCCACGCGGCGATCGCGCCGAGGGTGGCGACCAAAGGTACCGAAGTCACTGCGTGCGGCGGCAGGCGGTCCCAGCCCTGGAGTGAGAACGGCAGGAAGCCGATCAGAAAACGCGTGGACAACGAGGCGACGAACAGCGCCAGCGAGAGCACTCCCCACGCCTCGCCAAACGAGACCACTTCGTAGGCCTTCTCGCTGCCACGGTCGGCGGAGCGCGCGGCGCCGGCGGCCAATGACTGTCCCTCCTACGGGCTACGAGCCCATGGTGGGCGGACGCGGTGGCAGCGGCGATCGAGCCGCCGGTGGGCTCGATTCGCTAGCGGCAGGTCTCGCAGGTGTCCCGGTAGCACTCGAGCCCGCGGTCTCCGTTCCTTCATCGCTGTCGGCGTCACGCTCCATGCGGCCCAGGTACTCGGGGAGCTTGATCCCGACGTTCCTGGTCAGCTCGTGAAGCGGCGGCAGCGAGCCGACCAGCCCGGCGAGGAAGTTGGCGGTGGCGGTCTTCTCGCCCTTGCCGCCGCCTCCGCCTTCCCAGACCGTCACGGTGTCGATCTTGAGGTTCGAGATCGCCTTCACTTGTTCCTCGACCAGCTTCGGCAGCTGCTCGGTGACCAGCAGCAGCGCCGCCATTTCCGGCAGGCCGCTGGCCGCGGCCACCATCGCATGGAAGCCCTCGGCCTTCTTGCTGAGGATCGCGCGCAGACCCTCGGCCTCGGCTTCCATCATCGCGCGCAGACCGTCGGCTTCGCCGCGCTTGGTGCGTCGGGTGCGCTCGGCTTCGGCTTCGGCGAGGGTCTCGATTCGTTCCTTCTCGATCAGCGCCGGCACAATGATGTTGGCACGCTGGCTCGCCTCCTCGCGCAATGCGCGCTGGCGCTCGGAGGATTCCTCGGCGACGTAGGCCTCCTTGAGAGCCTGCGCGGTCTTGACCATCTCGGCGG
>JAQBHE010000444.1:0-6429 GCA_032128015.1 Holophagae bacterium | reverse complement strand
GATGACGAATCCGTCTACGTACTTGGCCATGGTCGGGATCTCCTCGAATCGAATGCCTCACGTCGTTCTCCTGGGACGGCCAGTCGAGCGTGGACCCTAGCAGCCCGTGGTGAAAGTCAGCACGCCGGCACGACAAGGCCTTTCCGCTCCGCGGGCGGCAGAGAAGCCGGCCGACGGGCTGACTCGCTCTCCACGCTGTGATTCGGCTTCTCGCCACCCGCTGCGCTGCAAGTCCTTGTCGCCCTTCGGGTTGCGGCGGCGCGGACCCATCTGCGGCGTCGAAGCTCCTCAACGATGTCCCAGCATCGCCTCCGTCGCTCCTCCTTGCATCTGGGCCCACGGCGCTCGCAATCCCAGCATCCTGACTTCGCCACGCGCTGCTAGCCGACCTTGGTGGCAATCCACCACGTCGTACCGCCAGCGTCCACAACACCGCCGCGCTTGTCCGGGTCTCCCTTCTGAACCGGCTCTTGAACCGACACAGCACCGGCCGCGAGAGCTCGGCGATAGGTTTCGTCCACGTCCTCGACATAGATGTGGACGTGCGCAGGAGTCGGAGGGAATCCTTCGCCGCCGTCACCGAGCATCAATACGGTGTCGTCGATTCGCACTTCAGCGTGCATGATCCTGCCGGCATCGCCCTCGAAACGGAGCAGCTCCACGGCGTCGAACACCTTCGCCAGGAAGTCGATCGTCGTAGCGGCTCCGGCCACGATCAGGTACGGCGAGACTGTGCTGTGGCCATCGGGCTTGTGTCCTGAGCTCATCGGTTTCGGTCTCCGGGTTCGAGTTGAACGTAAGGGCTTCTCTGAGGCCGAACATGACCAGCTCCGGCGGCCACGGACGCCCTCTCAACATCGACTCGGTCCTGGGCACCGCTTCGAGCACGTTGGGCAACCGACCGCCTCATCGACCTCTTGCGCGAACGCCGCCGTCGGACCAGGACTCATAGACCCACGCCTCCGCCCCGGGTCCGCGACCGCGACCGTAGCCGCCGGTGATCAACACACGCTCATCGGGAAGCGAGGCCGCCGCAGAGAACTGGCCCGCCAGCTCGAAATTGCCACCAACGACCTCGCTCTTGCCGCTCGATGGGTCGTACTTCTCTGCCCGCGATGCTCCACCGACCAGCAGCAACCCGCCATCGGCCAATGTAAAAGACGTGCCGCGATGCTTGTAGCGGACGAAGCGCATCGGAGCTCCCATTCGAAAAACGCCATTCTCCGGGTCGAACACCTCGACACTCGAGTAGACCCCTTCATTGTCGCGCTCGTCCGCGCCTCCGAGCACGAGCACGCGGCCGTCATCAAGCGCAATCGCGTCGTGCTTGTGCCGGCGTATCGTCATCGCACCGGTCGGCATGAAGCGGCCTGTGCCCACGTCGTAGACCTCGGCGGTTCGAGAAATCACGGTGGTGCCCCCGCGTCCTCGGTGCCCGCCGATGACCAGAACACGCCCGTCCTGGAGCCTTACCGCGGCGTGGCCCTCACGTGGCTCCCCCATGACCCCAGCCGCCGTGAAGCTGCCGATACCGGGGTCATAGATCTCGGCGCTGGCAAGAAACGTCCAGCCCGTTCCCACCCCACCGACCAGCAGCACCCGACCATCGTCGAGCAGCACCGCCTCGTGATTGGACCTTGCCGCCGTCAACCGACCGGTCGTGCTGAACGACTTGGTCGCCGGGTCGTAGAGCTCGGCCGTGTCGTGGTACTGGCTTCTTTCGCCCATGCCGCCCGCGATCAGCACCTTGCCGTCCCGAAGCCGGGTTGCGGTATGGCTCTGGCGCAGTGCCCGCGGTTTGGCGATCGCGTCGAAGCGCTCGTGCCGGTAGTCGAATAGCTCGGCGCCAGCCAGCTGAGCCTCCTGCGCGGTGAAGCCACCGACAATCAGCACGTCGCCGTCGATCAACGAGGTCGCGGTATGAGCAGCTCGGGCGCTACCCATCGCGGAAGCAGCGCGGACGGCGCCGGGGCTGTGGGCCGCCGGCGACATCGCGGTTGTCGACCGCGGTGAGACGCCGAACGCGACGCTGATGACGGCGGCATGGCCGACGATGGTGAACACGAGTCGTTTCATTCCGGTCCCATCCCTCGCGCCGTTTCCAGGTCCGCCCCAGCGGATCGCGGCTCCACCGAGACCTCGCGCAGACCGCTGCATGCCGTCTGGAGACTGTGCCACTCAAGCCTGGACGGCCACAACGCGAAACCCGACGCGACCGTAGCGCCGCTCGGGTTCGAACCGCAATCGAAAGGCCGATCGGCAAGGCCAGCCGTCGTCGGCCCTGCGCCCGCCCCGGCGAGACCGGGAGACGTCACCGTGCTCGCTCTTGGTCGCCGAGCCCTTCGCGACAGTCGGGGTCGTTCCGCCCGCCGAGCAGCCTCCCGGCGACCCAGGGCCCGTCCCTCAAACCGAGTGCGAGAACGCCTTGACGATGCGGAATCCGATGTCGTCCGCGCACAGCGCACGGCTAGCTCCCTTGCGCAACGCGCACGACAGTTCCAGCGGCGCGACCCGGATCGACCCGCCGCGCAACACTGCCTCCTCCGACCCCGGGTCGCCGGCAGCTTGGGTCCACTCCCACACCCCTCCCAGCATGCCGTAGACACCGAAGCCGTTGCCGCGCTTTTGATCCGCGGAGTGGTGTCTGCCGTTGGAGTTGTCGAGGTGCCAGGCTTGGTCTGCGACAGCTCGGTCGTCGACAGCTCGCTCGTCGCCCTCCGCGCCCGCGCCTGCCCCGCAGCCGTGAGGATCGCCGCCGCGACACGCGTACTGCCACTCGACCTCGGTCGGTAGACGGATCGGTTTGCGCGAGACGTCGGCATACCACTCACAGTAGCCGAGGGCTTGATCGAAGCTCACCGCGACCGCCGGTCCACGGTCATCGGGTGATGCCGGAGAGCGTTCGTAGTCCGGGTCAAAAGCCTCGAACTGCTCGTTGGTGATCGGCCACTTCGACAAATAGAAGGGCGCGACCTCGACCCCGCCGAGACGGCCACCAGGGATCAGCCAGAGAATGCTCCGCGGATAGCGGGCGTAGGAATCACGAACGGCCACGGGCACAGACTACCGGCAGCGCCAAAGGGGGCTACCAGCGCACCACCGCGCCAACCCCGGCGAACCATCCCGGGTCGTCCGCCTCGAGCTCTCGTCCAACCCGGCCGTCGAGCTGGAGGTCGTCGCGGACCAGGTAGGTGACTCCGGCGTTGAAGAAGTGCACCGCATCACCACCGGGCTCTTCCTTCGAGATCCCGAAGTACTCGAGGTAGGCGCCCCAAGGACCGCCGAGCGCCACTGCACCGCTCAAGCTCCACGATCCTTGGTCGAAACGATCGACGCCGCCGGTGCCGTCCGCCGCCACCGCTCGCGCGTAGTTGATGTTCGACGCCAGACCCCAGCGCTCGGTGAGCTGCCAGGCGAGCGCGAGCTTGGCATCCGGCACCGCCTCGTCGTCGCTGAGCTCGTCGGAACCGATCGGGATCGAGGTACCGAGGAGCAGCGCCACCGCCGGCCGCGCGCCCTCGCCATCGGTCAGCTTCACCTTGATGCCGATCGCCGGATCGGCAAGACCGTCCGGATCGGGACCCGCACCCGGCAGCGAGGTCGAGACGTAGGAGCCGACCAAGACACGCAGCTCGAGACGCGACAGCAAACCGATCCGCAGCAAGACCTCACCCGCCGCGATCTCCTCGGCGTCATCGGCCGCGGAGCGCGTGACCCCGGTCTCGAGCTGCAGCCTGCCCCGAGGAATCGTCTCGGTGCTCTCGGTGAAGTCAGGGCGATCACCGACCAGCGGCGGCGACTCCTGGCCGGTCGCCGGCCCAGCGAGCGCGAGGGCCAACAGCGCCGCAGCGAGCGGCACGCACCGGACGCCTCGGTTCATGGCGTCAGCGACCGGCCGTCGTCGGAATCTCGGCCGAGACTTCGAGCTCGCCGCGCATCATCGCGCGATGAAACGTGCACACGTACTCGTGGCGTCCCGGTTGCGCGGGCGCGGTCAGCCATGCCGAGCGCTCGCCGCGCTCGCGAAACGCCGGCACCGAGAAATCGAGGGCGTCGACCGCGACATCGTGCAGGACACCCGCCTCGTCGTTGACCAAGCGCACCCGGATCCGCTCACCGGGCGCGACCCGCAACGTTGGGTTGGGCTGGTTGGATCCGGGGAGATAGAACGCCATGCCGCGGGCAACCAGCACGAGCTCGCGCCCAGAACCGGTGTCGCGACCAGACCCGGCGTCGCGCCCGGGCAGCGCGCCGGCCACCGCCGCGACGATCGCCAGCGCAATCGCCACCAGGGTCGCTAGACCCATCAGACCCACCCGAATCGTTCTTTGGCTCATGACTCCCTTCCTCGGCCTTCTTTACTCAGCGATCTCAATTCAGCCGCGTCAACCGACTAACAAACCGGTCACGTACATCACCGCGACCCCGGCGAACAGGCCACCGGCGACCGGACCCGAGCGCAACAGCCCGAGCAACGAGCGCTTGCGCGCGAGCGTCTTGGTCACCTGCACCACCACCTGGGCGATCGCGCCGGCACCGACCCCGAGGAACACCACCGACCACAACGCCGAGTAGGCGAAACCGCCAATCCAGGCGCCGGCAATGGTCGGTACGCCGGCGATCAACCCGAGCCACACCAGCCGACCGAAGCCGACTCGCTCGCGGGAGAGCGGCGCCACGATCGCCAGGCCCTCGGTGGTGTTGTGGAGCATGAAGCCGACGATCAACAGGCTGCCGAGCCCGGCCTCGCCGATGCCGAACGCGGCACCGATCGCCAGACCCTCGCCAAGGTTGTGGAGACCGATGCCGATGGCGACCAGAAGGGCGGTGCCGAAGCCGCCAGACGCTTCGCCGCCGAACCAGCGACCAGCGCCTTCGATCGCGACGTAGGCGGCGAGCGCTGCAAACACCAGCAGTGCCGTGCCTTGGTAAGACGAGGCGACCTGGCGCGCCACTTCCATCCCTTCGTGGAGCGCGTCGACGAACAGGAACAGCAGCAGGCCGACGGTGAGCGCGAGCACGAAGCCGAGCCCGTTGTCGCCGAGCCCGCGCACCATCGGGTACCACAGCAGGCCGAGCGCTACCGGCAGCACGCCGACGTACAGCCCGATCAGCCCGTAAATGCCGAGGGTGCGCCCGCTCGGCCGCGGGCTGGTCACCGCGACCGCGATCGTATGATCGAAGGTCAGACCGGTCGAGGTCACAAGGCGCAGCTCGTGCGTTTCGCCTTCAACCCACGGGTAAGCGAGATGCACCACCCCGCGCTCGAGGTGGCGGAGGACGCCGTCGGCCGGCTCGATGTCGAACGCCCAGTAGGCCTCGTCGACCTGGACCTGGGCCACCGTCACCGGGTCAGGGCCGTCGTTGAGGAAGCGGATCTCGATGGCCTGGGGACTCAGGGTCACGCGCTCGAAGGAGATCTCCTCCACCGGTGGCGCATTGCCACGCAGCGAGCTCACCGGGTCGAGCCGCCAGATCAGGGCCAACAGCACCGCGAGCAGGACGAGCGGCGCAGCGGTCAACAGCACAGTGCGGTTTCGAGACACCGGACTCACCCCACTGCCTTGAACGGAACTGCCTTGAACAGAACTGCCTTGAACAGACCCATCCAGCCAAGCTCGGCGAACTCGCTCTGGTGGGCGTGGAACATGAACTCGCCGGGATAGCGGAATCGGGTCTCGAGGATCGCTCGCTCGCCCTGGCACAGCATCAGGGTGTCGGTGGTCTCGGAGGTCTCGAGGCGGGTCCCGGTGCGGTGCACGTCGAAGAACATCGCGTGGAGGTGGAAGCTGTTGAGCGGGTCGAACTCGGTGAGGTTGATCAAGTAGATCCGCACCAGTTCCCCCACCCGCACTTCGATCGGAGTGTGCATGTGGTGGTGGGCGACGGTGTTGACCGCGTAGACCTCGTTGTCACCGTCGAAGTTGGTGTCGAAGCCGTTCATCACCATCACCAACTCGTCGACCTTCGCGTTGGCCTGCTCGTTGGCCGGCGCTCGGCCGCCCTTGGGATCGATGATGAACGCGCCGTAGAGACCCTTGTGGATGTGGCGCTTGAGCGGCGCTGCGTGGCAGTGGTAGAGGTGGAGGCCGAACGGTTCGGCGTCGAACTCGTAGACGAACACCTCACCCGGATGCACCTCGTGGCTGGGGAGAGAGCCGTCCATTTCTGGCGGATGCCAGCCGTGGACATGCATGGTGTGGGGATGAACGCCCAGGTTCTGGAAACGGATCCGCAGCCGGTCGCCCTCGGTGGCGCGGATCGTCGGACCGGGCACCTGGCCGTTGTAGGTCCAGGCAGGGAAGAACACTCCCGGCGCGATCTCGATCTCGCGATCGACCGCGAAGATCTCGTACTCGCGCAACAGGCTGCCGTCGTCGCGCGGGGTCTCACGGTAGAAGCGCGATCGCTTCTCCGGCGGCAGCTCAG
>JAQBHE010000443.1:0-9607 GCA_032128015.1 Holophagae bacterium | reverse complement strand
CCGAGAAAGCGCACAAGTCCCTGGTCGCGAGCCTCCACCGCGGCCTGGAGAGCGCCGTCGGGCCCCATCGCTCGCTGCCAGCCTTCTTCGTCGACCAAGTTGTGGAGCTGGAGCAGGTCGACCTGGTCGACGCCCAGGCGCTCGAGCGACCGGTGGATGCTGTCGCGAGCTTCCGTGTAGCCGCGATCCCCGGTTTTGGTCGCGAGGAAGAAGCCGTTACGGTGGCGCTTCATCCAGGGCGCGAGCCGCAGCTCGGAATCGCCGTAGCCGGCGGCGGTATCGATGTGGTTGACCGCGTGCTCGAGCAGGACTTCGAGCAGCCGATCGGCGCGCTCTTGGCGCATCGCGCCAAGCGCGGCGGCGCCAAAGATGGTCCGGCTGCTCGACTGACCGGTACGGCCAAACGGAATGGGTTCGATCACTGTGGGAACGATACCATCTAGCAGCGGCTCACCTGCCGCGCACGTGGACGTCGCTGACCACCAGCGTCTCCGCACGAGGGCGCTTCGAGTCCACGGCATCGAAGCGCAGCGCGACCGTCGCGGGATCGTCGAGACGGAACCCGAAATGATAGTGCTGGCGGGTGTCGTCGAGCTCGAGCTCGACCCGAGCGATGACCGTACCCTCGCGCACCACCTCGGCTCCGAGAACCGCGCCGGCTATGGCGCCCGGCGACACGGCGCCTCGCGCCCGCAGGTGGACCTCGTAGTTGCCGTCCCACGCCGACTTGGCCGCCGTCGCCACCCGGCCACCCGGTGACAGCACGAAGCCGTCGGCCGCGACCACTTCGCCGCCGGGACCCGCGAACAGACCGAGGTCGCCGAAGATCCCGCAGTCGACTCCCGATTCCTCCTGGAAACCGCGGTCGCTCCAGATCCCGAGGCGGGGCTGAACCGGATAGATGTCGATCCAAGATGTCTGCGATCCGGAGACCCAGGACGGCGGCGCGCTCGCGAGCAGTAGCTGTTCGAGAACCTCGGCCAGCCGTCGTCGCACCGCGACATAGGACTGCGGGTCGAGCGGTGCGATCACCGCGATCCCCTGCGGGCGCCGGCACCCGATCTCGAGCATCTGGGCAACCCGGTACGGAACCGCAAGGCGCTCGAGATCGAGACGATGCACCCTCAGCTCGGACGCGATCCACACCCGCTCGACCTGCTCGACCCCCTCGGTGCCGTCTGGCGCCCCTGCTGCCAACCGATTGACCTCGTCGATCGCCAGCGATCGCGAGTCGCGATCTCCCAGGGTGTCGGCCGCTGCCCGGACCACTCCTGGCAGCGGCAAGACGAGCAACATCGCCACCGAGCCGTGGGCGATCGCCGGCCACGGCAGCCGCCGCCACTCCAACGTCGACAGCCGTGCCACGACCAGCTGCGCTGCCACGCCGATGCCGACCGCAAGCAGCGGATAGATCAGCATCAGATTTCGATGAAACGACACCACCGTGCGTGCGACCAGAATCAGCTGGAGGGCGGCCACGAATAGAAGCAGCCAACCGCCGGTTCGGCGCAGCGCCAACCATCCCAATCCGAGAGTGGCAATCACGAGCGGAATCCAGCCCATGTTCGCAACGAGCTCGGAGACCTGGAATCGCAGATGCGGCCAGCCGGCCTCGATCTCGGCGCCGCGATGTCCGAGCACCAGGTAGTGCCGGATCTCGGAGCCAGCGCCATCGAGGAATCGCGGCAAATCTAGCAGGGCGTATGGGGTGGCGACGAAGAACCCGGCGAGCGCGATCGCCGGCAAGGTCGGCCACAGCCACAGCGGCGGCCGTTGGGCAGCGCCGGCGGCTCCCACAGCCCGGCTCAGGAGTGCCAGCCCGACCAGCACCGCGAGCATGCCCAGGTTGTACTTGGTCGAAGTGGCGAGCCCGGTCAATAGCGCTGCCGCCACCAGATCGCCGCTGCGACCGTGGTCGAGGTAGCGCCAGGCAAACACCAGCACGAAGACACCCAGGCAGGCGGCCGGGACGTCGGTCGTCAGGTACGCCGACTGGCTGATGTGGAACGGCAAGATCGCCAGGAACAGCGCCCCCGCAGCGCCGGCGACCACGCCGCTGCAACCGCGCCGGCCGAGCAACCACACCCCGAGAATCGTGGCGACTCCGAACACCCCGACCAGCCAGCGGTCCCACAGATAGAACGACGGGTGCGAAGTCGTCCACATGAACCCCGGCTCGCCGGCGGTCAGGCTGGCGAGACCGTCGAGCGTCGCCGGAGCGTCGACCGGCAGCCCCACCAGGTAGAAGTAGTGCGCGACGTCGACGATCAGCGTCAGGTAGATCAACAGCGACGGGTAGCGGAAGTCGTAGGGGTTGAAGTCACCGGTCTTGAGCATCGTCAGGGCGATGTTGGCGATTGTCGGCTCGTCCCAGTGGTAGAGGTACGGCAGGCCACGGTATGCGGCGGCCCAGCGCAGCCCGGCGGCCAACACCAGGATCGCGACCAAGATCCCTGCGGTCCTGAGCCGGGACACGGTCAACTCACTTGCATCTCATTGGCATCGCACGGGATTATGTCTCGCCCGACTGAGATTGACTTCGAGGCCAGCGCTCTGTTGAACTCCGGGCACTGACTGCGGGGAGAGACGACCATGAGCGAGCATCTGATCGAGAGCGCCGACGAAGGCGTTGTGACCTTGACCATGAATCGGCCCGAGAGCCTCAACGCCCTGTCCGGTCCGATGATGCAGGGTCTACGCGAAGCGTTGCCGCGTCTGGCAGCCGATCCCGACGTGCGAGCGGTCGTGCTCACCGGCGCGGGCAAGGCCTTCTGCGCCGGCGGCGACGTCAAAGGAATGGTGTCGCGGGGCGACGGATCCGCGGCGCGCGGCGACGGACCGGCACCGGACCTCGAGGCGCGAGCCCGGTCGTTGCGGGTGGGAATGGAGGTCTCACGGATCCTCCACGAGATGCCGAAGCCGACGATCGCCATGGTCCGCGGAGCCGCCGCTGGCGCCGGCCTGGCGATGGCGCTCGCCTGCGACCTGCGGATCGCCAGTGACAACGCTCGCTTCACCACCGCCTTCGCCAAGGTCGGGTTCTCCGGGGACTACGGCGGCAGCTACTTCCTGCCGCAGCTGGTCGGATCTGCGAAGGCGCGCGAGCTGTACTTCACTGCTGACATTCTCAGCGCCGCCGACGCCTTGGCGATCGGGATGGTCAACCGGGTGGTGCCCGACACCGAGCTCGAAGATGCGACCTCGACCCTCGCGCGCCGCCTGGCCACCGGACCGGCGGTCGCCTACGGCTACATGAAGCGCAACCTCAACGCCGCCGCCGCTGGCGCCAGCCTCGACGAGGTGTTCAACCTCGAGGCCTGGAACATGACCCGTACCGGCATGACCGAAGACCATCGCGAAGCGGCCAAGGCGTTCGTAGAAAAGCGCAAGCCGGTCTTCCAGGGCCGCTAGCAAACGCGGCGGTCCGCGGTCACCGGGGTGCGGCGCGGTCACCGCGAAGCGCCGAGCAGCTCCAAGGCACGCCAGGACGCCAGGGTCCCCGGCAGTCCGGTGACTCCGCCACCAGGATGAGCCCCGGCTCCGCACAACACCAGATCCGCGATCTCGGACTCGCCGCCGCCGGGACTCCGCAGCACCAAGGACTGGGCCAGCGACATCTCGCCGTGAGTGGCGCTGCCCTCGGTCGCGCCGAGCTCGGATTCCCAGTCGCCGGGAAGTAGCAACCGAGTCGCGCGGACTTGGGCACGCACTCCGGGCCAAGCCACCTCGAGACCGTCGAGGATCGCATCCTCGAAGAAGGGCCGTTGCTGGTCCCAGGACGCTCCCCGCAGCTGGTAGGGCGCGCATTGCGCATGGATCGTCAGCAATCCACGATCGCCGCCTACGAGCGCGCCGGCCGCCACCGGCGCCCGGATCTCCAGCACCGGTTGCTCCGACCAGCGACCATACTTGGCGCAGTCGGCCGCGCGCTCGACGAAGTCGACACGGGGTGCGCGCAACAGGCGCCCGGCAAGCGCCGCTGGTGGAATCCCGTCGAGCTCGGGGAGCGCCCCGTCGAGCTCGACCACCAGGCGACTGGTGACTCCTCGATACTTGGTCGCGAGCAGTTGGCGGGTGGTGCGCAGCCTGAGACGGTCGGCGCCTACGAGGTCAAGCAGGGTGCGGCGAGCATCGAGGCTCGACAGCACCAAGCGGCTCGTGAGCTCGCGACCGTCCTCGAGGCGAACTCCCTCGGCGCGGCCCTCGCGGGTGATGATCTTCGCCACCCGGGCATTGCAGCGAACGTCGGCGCCGTGCGCGGCGGCCGCGGCGGCAAGCGCCCGGCTCAGGCCCACGACACCGCCGCGCACCCAGCGCAACGGTCGCAGGCCGAGCGCGGTGGTGCCGGCGAGCTGATAGAGCAGGAGCCAGCCGGTGCCGGCGGCCCGCGGTCCGTAGCCCACCCCGGCCACCGCGATCGCCGACAAGGCGCCGCGAAGCGCCTCGGATTCGAACCACTCGCCCACGACTTCGGCGGCCGAGCCAGTCAACGTCCGCATCAGTTCCGGCGTCCGTGCCAGCGCCGCCAGATCCTCGAGTCGGGGCGGCCGGCGCAGCAGCCCTTCGAGCTCGGCCCCCAGGCGCTCGATCGCGACCAGGAAGCCACCAAACCGTCGGGCGTCGGCCTTCGATACTCGCTCGAGCTCGGCGACGGTCCGACGCGGGTCGTGCCAGAGGGTGAACGCCGGGTGATCGGCGGTTGCAGGAACACTCGCGAACGCCGGCGACTCAACGAGCTCGAGCCCATAGTCGCCAAGACCGAGCTCGTCGAGCAGATCGGAACGGTAGAGGCCGATGTCGTCGGCCGCCAGATCGACCCGCACACCGGGCAGGAGCTCGGCGGTCGAAGCCATCCCGCCGAGATCGGAGCGCGCCTCGAGCACCAGAGTTCGCACGCCTTCGCGCGCCAGCCGGGCTGCCGAGGTCAACCCGTTGTGGCCGCCGCCGATGATGATGACGTCGTAGTCGTGCTCCATCGAACTATCCTGCGACCCCGCCAGCCCAAGACCGGCAAGGCTCTCAGATGGAGCGGAGAAAGGAAAGGCCCAACGCCTGCCTCGCGGACTCGGACAGGTTCGCCTGCCTCGAAGGCCCGACAGACTCCTACGGCTGCCGGCGTTTGAGAATCGAGGCCAGCTGCTCGGGGGTGTGGCTGGACGCCAAGCGCTGCAGCCGGTCGATCGAGCGCGGGCGCTGGCGACTCGCCTGCTGAGCCTCCTCGGAGCGTGCCCGCTCGTTGTGTTGTTGACCGAGGAACCGCTGCACTTGCTGGAGCACGTCCTGGCGGCTGATCCTTCCCACCAGCCGCTCGCCGTCGAGCACCGGCAACACCGGGAAGTTCGATTGCAGGAAGGCGTCAGCGATGCTCAAGAGGTCCATGTCGCCATGGATCACCGCCTTGACCGGCGACATGAAACCGCCAACGGTGCCGCCGGCGACCTCCCCATAGGCGTTGCCGGCGAGCACCCGCAGACAGTCCTTCTCGGTGAGGATTCCCACCAGCTCGTTTCGCGGTCCGACCACCGGCGCCCCGGTCGCGTGCCGCGCCGCGAGCTGATCAATGGCGTCGAGCAGCGGCAGATCGGGGGTGAGCGTTACGAACCACGAGGTCATGAACTCTCACGCGACTGGCAGCTTTGCCATCGTCACTACCCTCCTTTGCCTTACGGGCAGTGTACCAGCCGCCAGCGGCGGCCGCTCGCCAGCCGAACGCTGAACGTCGCCGCCTCGGACCGCGGCTCGAGTGACTCAGGCGGCGAGGATCGCGGCGGCAGCAAAGCGACCCGGCGCTCCTGAGATCCCGCCACCGGGATGCGAGCTCGATCCGCACAGGTAGTAGCCGGGAATCGGCGTCCGGTAGCTCGCCAAGCCCGCGGCCGGCCGGCTCAGGAACAGCTGCGACAAGCGCAGCTCGCCGTGGAAAATGTTGCCACCCGGGATGCCGACGGTGCGCTCGATGTCGAGCGGCGACAGAACCTGGCGATGGAGGATCAGGCTGCGGATTCCCGGAGCGTATTCCTCGAGGACGTCGATCACCGCATCGCCGAACGCCTCGCGCTGGTCGTCCCAGGTTCCTTCGGCCAGGTGGTAGGGAGCGTACTGGACGAAGCACGAGACCACGTGGTGTCCGGGCGGCGCCATCCCGGGGTCGATGTAGGAAGGGACCACCAGGTCGAGGAACGGGCGGCGCGAGAAGCGACCGTACTTGGCGTCGTCGAACGCCTGTTCGATGGTGTCGATCGAGGGCGCGATGCTGATGCCGCCGGCGAGGTGGGCGCCGGGCTCGGGTCGACAGGCGAAGCGGGGCAAGCCGCTAAGCGCCAGGTTGACCTTGCCCGAGGATCCGCGACTGTCCCAGCGCTCGACCGCGAGCCGCGCGGGATCCGGCAGCAGACCGGGGTCGATCAGCGCGCCGAGACTGAGCTGCGGCGCCAGGCTCGAGCACACCACGTTTGCTTCGACTTCGTCGCCGTTCTCGAGTGCGACCCCGGCGACCCGACCGTCGCGCACGATCACTCGCGCGGCTGTGGCCGAAGTGCGGATCACGGCGCCGTGGGCGACCGCGGCGCGCGCCAAGGTGTCGGCGACCGCGCCGGTGCCGCCGCGCTGGAACCCCCAGGCGCGGTAGACCCCGTCGAGCTCGCCCATGTAGTGGTGCAGCAGCACATACGCCGAGCCCGGCGAGCGCGGCGCCACCGCTGAACCGATGATGCTGCTGGTCGACAAAGCCGCCTTGATGGCATCGTTCTCGAACCACAGGTCTAGGAAATCGGAGGCACTCATCACCAACATGCGCAGAAAGGTGTCGACCAGCGTCCGCGGCGCCTGCAAGAAGTGGCGGCCGAGATCGGCTACCACCTCGGCGACCGCCGGATCGCGCGCCTCCCAGTGCTCGACGCCGTCGAGCTCGCGAGCCATCAACTCGGGAGCCGCGGTGTCCTGGAGGCGGCGGACGAAGTGCGCGATCTGGCTCATCGTCAGCTTGTAGTCAGCGTAGGCCTCGGCGTCGCGGCGGGAATGACGGGCAAGGTTGCGAAAGGTACGGCCAGGGTCGGCCTCGCGGTAGACCTCGTCGCCGCCGGGAAGCGGGTTCAAGGTGCTATCGAGTGGGATCAGGAACAGGCCGTGGCGCACCAGGTCGAGCTCGTGGATCACCTCCGGGCGAAGCAGACTGACAAGGTACGAAAAGACGCTGTACTTGTAGCCGGGAAGCGGCTCCTCGGTGAGCGTGGCGCCGCCGATGACCGGCCGCCGCTCGAGCACCACCACCCGGCGACCGGCGCGCGCCAGGTAGGCGGCGGTCACCAGGCCGTTGTGACCGGCCCCGAGCACGATCGCGTCGTATCTCACCCTCGCCTCACTCGCGTCCTCTCGGGCCTTCACCCGCGTCCTCGCGGGCCTTCACCCGCGTCCTCGCGGGCCTTCATCCGCGATCCCGCGAGCCTTCACGCACGTCGCGCGGGCGGCGTCGCTTGGCGGCTGGCAGAGCGGGCAACGACGCCGCGAGCCGCGCGGGCGCCAGGTCGCGCTTGTGAGGCGGATCGTAGAACGGCAGTTGCACCACCGAGCCGCGCGCGCGCACTCGCGCCATGTCGACCCGCATCTCGACCTCGACCGCCGCCCCCACCCCGCTATGGCCGGTCTCGATCGATGCCAGGCCGATCTGCTTCTTGAGCAACGGCGAGAAAGTCTGGCTGGTCATCTGACCGATCTGGCGGCCGTCCGCCCATACCGGAGTCGGCTCGCGATTGGGCGGCTCCCCCACGGTCTGCGGGCGCAGCCCGGCGCGGCCGTAGATCGCCTCGAGCTCGGACCACGCGACTTCGATGCCGACGGTCGCCCAGCGCGAGCCGGTCGCGACTTCGCGCTCGAGCGCTCGGCGGCCGATGAACTCGTTGCCGGGGGTCAGCTTGACCGTCCATCCCAGCCCGGCCTCGAACGGCGACGACTTGCGGCGCTCGAGGAAAGCGTGGGTCGCCGAGACGTAGTCGACCTCGATCAACACCAGACCGGCCTCGATCCGTGCCGCATCCATCGCCATCAGCCCGACCGGCAGCATGCCGTGGGGCTCGCCGGCGACCATCAAGCGGTCCCACAACGGCTCGGCGTCACCGGCCGCGACCCACAACTCGTAGCCAAGGTCGCCGGTGTAACCGGTACGAGTGACCAGCAGCGGCCGGCCGTCGAAGCTCGCTTCGACCGCCCGGAAGTACCGCAGGCTCGCGACCTCGGAGTCGTCGACCAGCCCTGCGAGGACGTCGCGCGCCCGCGGACCTTGGAGCGACAGCGCTGCAGTGGCCTCCGAGATGTCGCGGACAAGGGCATCCATCCCGAAGCCGCAGTCCTGGAACCAGCGCAGACTGGGGTCGGCGGCGCTGATCCGGAATCGCTGATCACCGAGGCGGACGATGTTGCCGTCCTGGACCAGCTTGCCCTCGTCATCGCACCAGCACGAGTACATCACCTGGCCGACCCGGCACTTGGTGACATCGCGGGTCATCACCCGGTCGACCAGGCGTAGCGCGTCGGACCCGGTGACCTCGTACTTGTACAGCGGGGAGACGTCGATCAAGGCCGCAGCGTTGCGGATCGCGAAGTACTCACGGGTGAACGTCGGCTCGTAGGAAACGGCGCCGACGTATCCCGACCACGGGCGCCACTGCAGACTGTCGTGACGCTCGAGCACCCGGCGATGAAACGGTGTGGTGCGCGGCAGCGACCGCTGGCCCCTCGCGCCCGTCCCGGGCGCGCCGACCGTCCCGGGCGCCCCGGCGAGGCGGGCGGCCGCCGGCCCCAGACGGTAGGACGAGCTGCCGGGACTGCGCGCCAGCATTCCGTCGGCCTCGAGCGCCGCGAGCAGCCGGTGGGCAGTCGCTTTCGCCAGTCCGTGCCGCTGCGCGAGCTCCGATAGGCCATGCTCCTCGCCGCCCGCGAACGACTGGAGGAGACGGAGGGCGCGCTGGACGGCCTGGGTACCGCTGGGCGCGGCGGATCGGTTCATGGCAAGGCCTCGAACGATGAACGAGTCTCGATTCGGGCCGGCAAGGGTACCATGGCGGCCTCACCTGTTTCCCCACTCGAAACACCGTCGGCGCCAGTCTGAACCGCCAGGAGACTCCATGATGACGCACCACCGCCGATCGTCGCGATTCTCGGCTCTCGCCCTGCTCGCTCTCGCCCAGCTCAGCGGCTGGGGCGTCTTGTCCTGTACCGGAGCGCCGGCAACCAAGCCGGTCGGGCAAGCGCAACGGATTGACAACGCGGTGATCTACGACGGAAGCGGCGGCGCTCCCCGACCCGGATCGGTACGGATCCGCAGCGGTCTGATCGAGGCGGTCGGTGACCTGGCGCCCGTTGACGGCGAGAACGTGATCGACGCTGGCGGCCTTGCCCTCGCACCCGGGTTCATCGACACTCACAGCCACCACGGCGAGGGCCTCGCGGACGAGCCGGAGGCGACCGCGGCGGTCAGCCAGGGCATCACCACCGTGGTCATTGGCCAAGACGGCGGCTCGCGACTGCCGCTCGCTGACGCCTTTGCCGCGCTCGAGGCCGCACCCCCGGCGATCAACGTCGCCTCCTACTCCGGACACGGCACCCTCCGCGA
>JAQBHE010000442.1:0-6363 GCA_032128015.1 Holophagae bacterium | reverse complement strand
CCAAGCGTGGCGATGCACGGGCGGCGGTGGAGCAGTTCGCGCGTGCCCTCGAGCTCCAGCCCGGCGCCGATGTCCTCCACTATCACCTTGGCCAGGGCTATCGCGACCTTGGAGACGAAGAGGCGATGCGCCGCGAGTTCGCGGTGCGCGGGGAGAACCCGGTGCGCTTTCCGGATCCGCTGGCTCTCGAGCTGCAGGCGCGTGCAACCGGCGTCGGTGCGCTGCTCGCGCTCGGACGGCTGTCGCTGACCGTGGGTCTGGTCGATGAGGCGGTCGAGCGCTTTCGGCGTGCGGTCGCGGTCGATCCCGAGAGCGCGGCGGCGCGGCGCTCGCTCGCCGGCGCGCTTCATCGACAGGGAAAGGTCGAGGACGCGCTCATCGAGTACGAGAAGGCGGTCCGCGGAGCGCCCGACGATGCTGGCCTCAGGTACTTCGTCGCCAAGCTGGAGCTCGACCGGGTCCGCGTCGGCGAGGTGACCGATGAGGCGGCGCGGGCGTCGATCGAGCGCGCGGTCGATCACCTGCGCGCGGTCCTCGAGCAAGCGCCGGACTTCCTGGCCGCCCTGGTCGAGCTGGCGGGGGCACAAGAGCTACTCGGCGACGCGGCCGGGGCCGCGGAGTCGCTCGAGCGCGCGCTGGCACTCGACCCGGGCGCCGCAGCGTTGCGGGTGTACCGGGCGCGGATGCTCCTCGCCGCTGGCGATCCTGCCGGGGCGCGCACGGAGCTCGGCCGGGTCGATGGACTCGGCGAGATCGCCGACAAGGACGTGCTCGACAGCGCCCTTCTACGTTTCGATCTCGGTGATCTCGAGAAGGCGCGCCCGAGCCTGCGCTTCTTGTCCGAGCGTGCCGCCGAGCCCGCGATTCGCGCTCGGGCGCTGTTTCACCTCGGCAACCTCGACGGTCAGGAGGGTGCGTTCGACCAGGCCATCGGCGCCTACCGCAAGGCGCTCGAGATCGACGAGCGACTGGTCGAGGCGCGGTTCAACCTCGGCACCTTGTTGGGTCGTCGGGGCGATTTCCGAGGCGCGGCGATCGAGAATCGGCGAGCCATCGACCTCGAGCCCGGCTACCACCAGGCGCGCTACGCCGAGGCGATGGCGTGGATCCTGGCCGGCGAGCTCGCCACCGCCAAGAAACGCCTCGAGGAGGGGCTCGAGGCCTACCCGAACCATCCCGGCTTCGCCCACCTACTGGCGCGGCTGCTGGTCGCCGCCGCCGATCCGGCGATCCGCGATGGCATGACCGGCCTCGAGATCGCAGTGCGGCTGTACCAGGCGGTTCCCAGTGGCGACCACGCCGAGACCGTGGCCATGGGATTCGCCGAGATCGGCCGCTTCGATCGCGCCGTCGAATGGCAGGAGCTGCTGGTGCAGACGCTCGAGAAGGGCGACGATGCCGCCTTCCTCGCACGCGCGAAGCACTACCTCGAGCTCTACCGCAAGCAGCAGCCGGTGCGGTCACCGTGGGCCGACTAGGGCGCCGGGAATGGCGGCCGCCGTTGTCCGCCTATCGAGGCCTTCGGGCTTCCTCCGAACGTAGCGGCCGAGCTTGGGCGGCCGACGAACGAGAAAGCACGCTGGCGACCCGACAGCACCCGAACGAGAGCACACACCCAGCGCCCGCACGGTGGATCTTCCCTCGCTCGTGGCTCAGGCCATTGCCGGCGGCAGCCAGGCGTAGGCCGCAGCGATCGCCTCTTTCCCTCCTGAGGTAAGCGGCACCCCGTGGCCGACGATGACGCGGTCGAAGGGAAGCGCCAACAACCTGTCGAGACTGCGGCGCGCGGCGGTCCGATCGGAGAAGGCGGTCCAGCGGATCATCCGGCTCAAGGCGACGCGGTCGTAGAAGCCCATGACCCGGGTGTAGAACCTCGTCCAACCATGCCGCGGCCGGCCAACGTTGTGGACGAGGTCTGCCACCAACAAGGTGCGCGCCGGCCGGTAGACGAGGACGCTCTCTTCCAGCCGGAAACCCTCGATGCGAACCTCGTCGACGATGCTGGCGAATGCCGGCTCGGGGCCGGCATCGTGGGCTCGATCGATGCGCAGATCGGGGCGCTTCTTGGCCAATCCCGCCGGGGCATGAAGTCGCGCCGACGGGAAGGCGGCGGCCCACTCGCCGATCCGCAGATGATGGAACAGGTTCGGCGCATAGAGGTGTGCGACGGGGCCGAGTGCTTCGACGGCGGCGCGGCGCTCTGGCGTCATGGCGATCGGCGAGTAGAGAAGGATGCTGCCGTCGCCGAGACGAAGCACGGTCATTGTGGCGGTGAGCCGCATCCCGAGAAACCGCACTGGCTCGGTATCCATCCAGATCCCCTCGGCGAACGGGGACAGCGTGTGATGGTCGACGGTCACGAGAGAAATCCTAGCAACGCGTCACGATTGCGCGGGGACCGCGCGGCATCCGATCACTCCGAGGCGGCGGCGGTCGTCTGCGGAAGCGGATGGTCACGAAAGAAGTCCCACAGCATGCGGGTGGCGTCGATGCTGTTGCTGGTCGCTCCCACTCGCCATTGGGGCGGCGGCTTGCCACCGGGCCACGAGTGTCCTCCGCCCAGGATGGTGTGAAGAACGACATCGGCGCATTCAGCACAATCTCGGTACTCGGCGCGAACGACATCGGCAGCGATCGTTGACTCGACGGGGCCTGACGCGCACCGGTTTCTCTGCGCCCAACTCGCCACCCACTCCCTCACCGCCGGATGCACCGGTTTCACGGGGTTGAATCGATCGCCGAGCGGTCCGCCGTCGAAGGGCACCAGCGAATCCGCGGTGCCATGAAACGCCAGCAACGGCACCGGTCGTGTATCCGTGCACCAAGTACTGGGAAGTGACTGCGCGGCAGCCACCAGGCCGACAGCGGCGATCCGATCGGACAGGCGGCAAGACAGGGCGAACGCCATGGCGCCGCCCATCGACATTCCGTCGGCGTAGATCCGCGCCGCATCGATGTCGTAAGTCGTCTCGAGCTGGTCGATCAGCGTCGAGATGAACTGGACGTCCGTCATCACGCTTTCGGGCGTCGTCTGCCAGATCCTGACGATGTTGAAAAGCTCGGGCCTGCCCGACGGGTACACGACGATGAACCCGTACTCGTCGGCCAACCGGTTCCAGTGGCTGAGGTTCATCTGGTGGGCGGGCCACGTCGCCCCCGCGTGCAGGCTGATGACCAGCGGTGTCGGCTTGGTGGGCTCGTAGTTGCGGGGCACGTGGAGCAGGTACTCCCGCGTTTCGCCGGCCGAGACGATGCTGCCGCTGGTCCGGTCGAGGACCGAGATCCATGAAACTACGATCAGGAGGGCAACCAGCGGCAAGCCGACGATTGCCGCGATCGAGCCGAGCATGAGCTTCCTGATCCTCATTCAGGACTCCCTGAACTCATTCGCCCTGGTACGGTGGTTTCGGCGGCTTGGATCGTGCAGAACGCTGTTCGGCGGCACCCTGGCGGGAACCTCTCTGGTGGAGGACCGTTCTCGGCGCCCATTCATCGAATTGAGGCAAGTCGTCGTCGATGGGCTCCCAGGAAGCCTTGTCGCCGACGAAGGTGTGCGCCTTCGGTTGTTTGGTGAACGGCGTGTCGAGCGAGCCGAGCCGTATCCGAAGGACGTCCGGTGACGATGCCAAGTACGCGAAGATCGGCGATCCGCAGTTCGAGCAGAACACCCGGAACTTGCCCGGTGAAGACTCGAACTCGCGAAGGGTCTCCTCGCCGATGAGCAGGCGGAAGTTGGCGCGGTCGACCGGCGAGTTCGCGCCGTGCGCGGATCCGCTCGCCTTGCGACAGCTCGTGCAGTGGCAGTAGCCGAAGTCGCCGAGCTCGCCGGCAATCTCGTAGCGAATGCTCTTGCAGAGGCAACTTCCCTGGTACATCGCGTGCTCCGCTACAGAGTCGTCCAGTGACGCCGAGTTTCCAGACCTCAGGGTCCATTCGCGGCGATACGAGCTGCCGCTCTCTCCAGCGCTCGGTGGTCAGCGCTCCGAGGTCTTCGACGACCCTGAGCTCGATCTGCCCCATGGTCATGTGGTCGAGACTCCGAACTGTTCCCGCTCGATGCGGCGCTGAATCGGCAAGAGCTCGGCTGCTCTCCTCATGACGACGAGTTCGAGCTCATTGGCCGCGTTGTCATCGCTGGCGAAAACGCGGTGACCATCGACGATCCGGAACTGGAAGATGGAGTCGACCGAAAGCAGCGGCACGAGGTCGACACGGAGGGGATCGAAGAGATCCTCGATCCCGACCTGGAGATCGGCCAGGGTCGGGGGCTCGGGGCGCTTCTCGAAGGCGAGGCCGACATCGAGGTCGGAGCCGTCTCGGTCGAGTCGCAGCCGATCGTCGTCGAGCAAGCGAAGCCCGTCGTCGGCTCGTGAGCCGAAGAGGTAGACGGCGAGAACGCCGTGGCGGCGGGCGAGTGTCTCGAGATCGGTTCGGCGGCTCATTTGCGAATGATAGCCGGGGGACTTTCCCCGAAGACCAGGCACATGACCGGCGCTGGATCGGCAGGCGGGAGAGGCGGGCCTCAGCCGCGACCGCGCGCTCTGCGAGGTGGAGGTCCTGGGTAGCGAACAGCGTACCTCCAGATCGCGTATGGTAGTTCGGCGCCCGGCGCTCACGACCCCGAAACGCAGGGCGCGCCCTCGGAGCGCGACGGCGAGGGCTCGAATGAGCTCGCCCTTTGATCCGCTCGGCCTGACTCAGGTGCTCACGCGCGTTACGCAGGAGGTGCTCGACCCAGTCTTGTCGCTGCCTTCCTGGTTGTTGGGATGCCCCTCCCACCGCTCAATCGCCTTGACGAAGGAGGTGTCTAGGTCTGGCGCAGTGGCAGCGGGCCGAGCCGCACGCCCCCTTGGTGAGGGGACCTGACGGGGGCATGCTCGTGGGTCAGGCTGGACATACAACGACGTCTGATCCGAACTGCGTGCCCCGGATCTCGGGCGCGGTCGCCCCTTCTGCGAAACCTTTGACCCCTTCCCCGCGGCGGCCTGGGAGCAAGTTTCGAAATGGCTCGATCGGTCCCAGGTCTGGATCCCGTCGGCGACCGAGAGGCACGAAGCGGTGCTCGGGACCATTCTCGCGGACAGTTCGGTCGTCGCTGGCCTGGTCATGGACGCTCACCTGGCCGCGCTTGCGCTGGAGCACGGCCTGGTGCTCCAAGTACCGACGGCGATTCTGGTCGTTTCGCGGAGCTGCGGCGGGCGAATCCGCTTCGCGAGCCTAGAGGCTTTGCGTGACCGGCCCGCGACCCCTGGTTGGGATCGCCACCCAGGCCGTGTCAAGGCTGGTCGAAACAAACACCCGGCCGCGGCAGGAAACCGGCGGCGTTTACGTCTCTGGGGACGTATCCCACGTCCCTTGCGCTTCATCCCGCAGCGCGGACCTTGATCGAGGTCACCTGCCGGACCGTCCAGGGTCTGTTCCTCCTCAAGCCCGGCGGAGATCTCGACCGGCGCATCCTCGGGGTCCTTGGCAAGGCCCAGCAGCGGACCGACACCGCGCTCCATTCCATCGATGTTCTATCAAGCCATCTGCACATGTTGCTGTCGGTGCTTTCCGCCGAGGAGCTCAGCTCGTTCATGCAGTACTTCGCGGGCAACTGCGCCCGCGAAGTGTGCCGGCTTCGCGGCTGGGGCGATCGGCTGTGGGGCAGGCGCTACCGCGGGATCAATGGTCAGCGACGAAGAGGCGGTCCAGATTGGGCGGTTGCGCTACAGCCTCGAGAACGGCTGCAAGGAAGGCCTGGTGATGAGCCCGCTCGACTGGCCCGGTCTGTCGACGGCCGCTGCGCTCTACAACGGCGAATCATCGCTCGAAGGCGAATGGATCGATCGCACCGGCCTGTACTACGCGCGACGTCGCGGTGAAGAGGTCACCGAGCGCGACTTCCTCGAGCGCGTACCGGTTCACTTGACCCCACTACCGTGCTGGTCAACGTTGAGCTGGAGCGAACGACGCGATGAGGCGCGAGGGCTGATCGTCGACATCGAACGAGCAACGCGAGCGCGTCACCGTGATGAGGGCACGCGGCCACTGGGGGCAAAGCAGGTGCTCGCCGCGAACCCGCTCGCTCGCCCGGCAGCTCCCAAGAAAAGCCCGGCACCGATGTTCCACGCGACCGGCGAAACGAGGAAACGCCTTGTTGCGGCGTATCGGCTGTTCGTTGACGCCTACACCGCGGCGTCGCGCGCGTTCCGTGGAGGACTGTTCGACGTGGAGTTCCCGGATGGATCATTTCGTCCGCCGGGAGGCTTCGTGGTCCTACCGGCGAACGCGCGCGCGCCAGACTGACGCGGTCGCTGTCCGGGGCGAGCAGATCGCCAGCGTCGAGTCTCGGGATGAGGCTGGAGCTGGTCGAGGTGTGCT
>JAQBHE010000441.1:0-10769 GCA_032128015.1 Holophagae bacterium | reverse complement strand
CTTCTCATCCCATCTACCCCGGATGGGAACGGTTACGTCCGGGACTTCCGAAGGCGGACGAGCCGCTCGGCCGTTACCCCCGGATGGGAACGTTACGTCCGGCACTTCCGAAGCGGCCTAGCCAGTCGGCCGCTCCTATGGGGAAGGAACCTAGGTGGTCTTCGCGCTGGGCCGGCCGCGTAGCCGGAGGTAATCCTCGATGTCGACCCGGCCCCGAGCCTTCAAGTCGCGCTCGATATCCTGAGCCCACGCGCCTTCGGCGGCGCGGGGACCGGCGATCAGCGACAGCAGCTCGGCGCCGAAACCCGATCCGTAGGAGAACGCCGCAATGCGGTCGCCGCTCGCCAAGCCGTTGAGCGCTCGGGCCACCGAGATCCACAGGCTTGCGGTGTAGGAGTTGCCGCTGAGCTTGTTCCACAGCATGGTCGGCTCGACCTTTTCCTTGAAGATCTCGTTGATCTTCTCGGCGGTCCAGCCGAACACCTCGCCCATGCGCACGACGGTCTTCGCGACCATCTTCGGAAACGGCACATGGAAGCACAGCGCCTGGAAGCGCTCGAGGAACTTTGCGGGATCTTCGCCAGCAATCAACGCACGGAAGCATGCCTCGGCAGCGCGCTTGTAGCAGTCGAGGCTGAGCTTGCCGTCGACCGTTGGATAGCTCTGACCCACCGGGCGGTAGAAATCGAACTCCGGCTCGCTCCACGGGTACGACAGGGTTTCCACGGTCGCCACTTCGGGTCGCTCGATGACGAAAGCGACCGCTCCGGCGCCCTGGGTCGGCTCGCCGGGGTCGCCCTGCTCGTAAAGCGAGATATCGGCAGCGATCACCAACGCCGCCTTCCCCGGAGAAGTACCGGCGAGGCGCCACTCGAGCGCCTGGCGCAGCGCCAAGGTGCCGCCGTAGCAGGCATGCTTGACCTCGTAGGAGCGAATCGGACCGCGGAGGTTCAGGCGCTCGGCCACGAACGCGCTCAGCGGTCGGCTCATGTCAACCGCGCTCTCGGTGCCGACCACCAGGAGTCCGATATCCGAAAGATCGCCATCCCAACGGCTGAGCGCACGGCGCGCGGCCTCGGTCGCGAGGTCGACCACGGTGAATTCCGGAGGGCACAAGGACATCTCTGAGCAGCCCAGGCCCACCAGGTACTTCTGAGGGTCCTCACCGCGCAGCTCCGCCAGATCCTCCATCCGCATCGCCAGCGGCGGCAGGTGCAGACCGATCGAAGCGATCCCGACCTCTGCGGTCTCGGATTTCGCCACTGTAGATCCTCCCAGTAGGGTCGCCAGCCGGGCCGGCGGCGTCCGACCTCGTATCGACGCTCCCGGCGCGTATCGCCGCTCCCGGCACAACCGCCCAGAAGTCGCTGCGTCCCCGCGACGCCGTTGGAACCGCGGAGAGTATACCCGGTACGAGGCCCTTCAGGAACAACTACGGAGATCGGCGGTGCAGGGTTCAGCGCCCCCGCGATCGAGGCGGGATCCAAGGCGCCTCCGGGAGCACGGTCCCTACTGCGACTTCGGAGACTTCGGCGTCGGCAGGAACTTCTGCCTCTTCTGCCGAGGCCGCCAGCGGTATCGCTCGAGATCAAAGCTGCCGTCGAGCCGGAACTGTACGCCTTCGGCCTCGAGCATCGCCTGCTGCAGCGCTTCTGGTCCCTTCTCCGCGCGCTCGCTGATCCGGCCTTGTGCGTTGACGACGCGGTGCCACGGAACCGTACTGCCCGGAACCGTACTGCCCGGAACCGTACCGCCATCGGGAAGCCGATGCATGGCATATCCGACCTGGCGCGCATGGCCGGGGAGGCCGGCGAGCTTGGCCACCTGCCCGTACGTTGCCACCCGCCCGGAAGGGATGCGCGTCACCTGCTGATAGATCGCGGCGTACCCTCTCGGTGGCGGGCTCGCGGCCACCAGCCGTTCGCAGAGGTCCTTCCTCGTCTTCGTTACCACGATGTGGACCGCCGCTGGCCACTGGGCGGCTCGCGCAAGCCCCCGCCGAGCATGGCATACGCGTTGCTTACCGACCGGTCAGTAAGTTGGAGATTAGTCGAGGAGGCTTCCCTACCGATTTCCAGTCCTACCTCAGTGAAACACATCGAATCATCTGCCCGATCCCCTCGACGCGAAGGCGCAGTCACGACAGGGGTCAATCGCTAAATTCCCGCCCACACGAAGCCTCCTCATCTCCATATCTCTCCCCGAATCGCCCCTCAGAATCCCTTCCGCCCCTCTCGCTTCCCCCATCCGGCTGATTCGGTCCCCGCGCGGATCCGTCCGCACGCCGAGGATCTGCCCGCGGGCCGAGGATCGGCCTTGTCTCACCCGTTGGGTTGCGGCACCGGCACCAACCGTCTCCCCGTAGTGCGCCGTAACGGCACGCCAGGACGGCGATGGGCGACAGTTCTGTCGCGTAGTCCGTCGCGCACTCTGTCGCGCACTCTGTCGCGACGACGACAGGCTCACCCGGCGAGCCGCTCCTCGAGGTACCCCGCGACGCTCTCGATTGCGATCCGCTCCTGAGCACCGGTGTCGCGCGCTCGGACGGTCACGGTCTGGTCGGCGAGGGTCTGGCCGTCGATGGTGAAACAGTACGGCGTACCCGCCTCGTCCATCCTGGCGTAACGCTTGCCGATCGACTGTTTGGCGTCGAACTGCATCGAGAAACGACCGCGCAGCGCGAGGTAGAGCTGTTCGGCAATCTCGGGCATCCCCTCCTTCGCGACCAGCGGAAAGATCCCGGCCTTGATCGGAGCGAGCCGGGGCGGGAAGCGCAGAATCTCCGGGGACGGACGGCTTTCATCGACATCGTAGGCCTCGCACAGCAGAACCAGAACACCGCGGGTGAGGCCGCTCGCGGGCTCGATCACTTCAGGAACGTAGCGCTCCTGGGTCTGGGGGTCGAAGTACTCGAGCCGGGTCTTGCTCGCGGCCTGGTGCTGCTCGAGGTCGAACGAGCCCCGGTGGGCGATCCCTTCGAGCTCGCCGAACCCCGGTTCGGTGAACGGGTAGCGGTACTCGACGTCTTGAGTGCCGGCGCCGGTCTTGGCGTAGTGGGCCAACTCGTCGGCGGTATGGCGGCGCAGCCGTAGCCGGTCGGCCGACACCCCGAGCGAGCGCCACCAGGCGAGTCGTGTCTGGGTCCAGAACTCGTACCACGCCTGCGCTTCCTTCGGCGCGCAGAACCACTCCATCTCCATCTGCTCGAACTCGCGGCTGCGGAAGATGTAGTTGCGGGGAGTCACCTCGTTGCGAAACGCCTTGCCGATCTGGGCGATCCCGAACGGCACCCGCACCCGGCTGGTGTCGAGCACGTTCTTGAAGTTCAGGAAGATGCCCTGGGCAGTCTCTGGCCGGAGGTAGGCGATGTTCTCGTCGCCGCTCGCTGCACCGACGAAAGTCTTGAACATCAGGTTGAAGTCGCGAGGCTCCGTGAGGGTGCCGGGCGCGCCGGCACCCGGAGCCCATACCAAGGCACGCTCTGCTGCCGACACTTCGGCCAGAGCAAGCTCATCGAAGTCCGACTCGACCTTGCTCGAGCCCAGCACCTTGCGGGCTCGCTTCAAAGCCACCTCGGGCTCGCCTTCGACAAAGGCGAACAGGGCCGCCGGTGCGCCGGCGCGAGAGCGCAGCACCCGCAAGTGGTCGGCACGGTAGCGGGCCTTGGTCTCGCGGCAGTCGACCATCGGGTCGCTGAAGCCGCTGAGATGGCCGCTCGCCTCCCAGGCCCTCGGGTTCTGGATGATCGACGAGTCGAGCCCGACGATACTCAGCGGATGACCGTCGGGACCCAGCGGCGGGCACTCGACCATGTCCCTCCACCAGGCATCCCGCAGGTTGTTCTTGAGCTGGACGCCGAGCGGTCCGTAGTCCCAGAAGCCGTTGATGCCGCCATAGATGTCAGAAGCCGGAAACACGAAGCCCCGTCGCTTCGACAGCGCGACGATCTTCTCCATCCGCTCGGATCCGCTCTGGGTCATCCGTACCTCCCCAAAAGCCCGCCGACGCCGCTGCGGGCCGTCGAGCTCGAAGCGCCGACTCTATCCGGTCGACGGCGGCGAGCCGGATCGACTGTGGGCGCGGTCGACGGCGCCCATTCCGCGAGGCACGGGGGCGCCTGGCGTCATCCACCTGGCGTTCTGCCAGCCGAGATGCGAATGGGCATTGAACAGTCGCACCAGCGGCGGCGAGCCCCAGTCGATGACCGAGATGGTCCCGGGGTCGAGAAACAGCCTTCGCGCATTCTCGAGTGCCAGGCCGAGCGCCGATCCCAAGAGCGCCTTGATCGGCCCAACATGGCTCACCAGCACCGCCGACTCGAGACCGGCGTCGCCGTAGAGCTCGTCGACCAGGGACTCCACGCGACGCTGAGCTGCGGCCAGCGACTCGCCGCCGGGCGGCGCGACCGAGGTGTCGGCGTCGAAGGTCGCGAGCCTTCGACTGTGCTCGTCACCCAAGCCCTGCACCTCGTCGCGAGTGAGACCCTCCCAGTCACCGTAGGACTGTTCGCCGAGTCGCTCTTCGACCTCGACCTCGAGACCTGACGCCGCCGCGATCGCCTCGGCGGTCGCCCGAGCCCGCAGCCGCGGGCTGCTGATCAGCCGCTGGGCCGAGACCTCGGCGAGCGCCTCCCCCACCCGCAGAGCCTGCTCTTCCCCCAGCTCGGTCAACACATCGTCGCGCCGGCCGATGTACCGGAAGTCGCGGTTGGCGGCCACCTGGCCGTGGCGGACGACGTAGAGGCGCAGGTTGGGTCGCTTCACAGTGTCTCGCAGCTTGCCGCAGGTTCCCGATCACGCTATCACCCGCAACATCACCCGCGACCAGCCACGACCGCCGACTGCGACGGCCCGTCGTCAGGGTGTTTTTTCTAGGGCCCGCAGCTTGCGCTCGAGCTCTCGAAGCTGACCCTCCAGTTCGCGGACCCTCGCTTCAACCTGGCTCCACTCGGTGCCACCGAGCCGCTCGACCCGCTGCTTCCACTCGCCGCCTTCCAGGTACTCGAGCACCTGGCCCATCGCATCGTCGACCAGCACCACGGTGTGCTCGCCAACCGTGTGCTCGCCACCGCCGGCTAGGGGCTCCAAGATGATCTCCCTTTGCCGGCGGCGCACCTTGACCACCGGCCGTTCCTGCTCCTCGATCCGGACCGCCAGGGAAAGCGGCTGGCGATCGCGCCAGGCTTCGATCTCCATCACCTCGCCCTGCTTGCGCGCGCGTACCGCGGCGGCCAAGCCGCCCGGTCCGCGAACCGGCTGGCCGTCCGCCCGGGTCACGATGTCGCCAACTCGCAAACCCGCCGCTTCGGCAGGGCTAGCGGCGACGACCTCGGCGATCAACACTCCCCGGCCCCGCGGCACGCCGAAGAAGTCGCGCAGCGACTCGGTCAACGCGGTCATCTCGACCCCGAGAAAGCCCCGGCCGAGACCGAGGTCCCGGAAAACCACCGAGAGCTCTTCGACCCCAGGGTGCACGACCTGGCCGTCGTGGACCCAAGTGAACGGATGCTCGCCCTCGCCCTCGCCCTCGCCCTCGAACTCGACCACCCGGCCGTCGTCGCCAACGATGACGGCCTTGCGCTTGATGCGCTGGCGCACGCCGCTGTTCGCCTGGGGCTCGGAGCCTGGGGGCGCAGGCTGACCGAAAGCGCTGGCCGCCCACAGCGCGATCGTGGCGATTGCCGAGAGCCAACGCAGCCAGTTTCTTCGATCGGGTCTCGTCATGGGTGCATCTCCTGATCTCCTGCTCGCCGAGCGCGGCGGGCTCGCGCCTGCGCATGGCGAACCATCACCGATTGCCGGCCGGTTGGCTCACCGGCACCGCCGCACCGCCGCCGATCAACTCGCGAAGGTCGACAACATAGTCGACGCGATCGCTGGCTCCGAGGCCGACCACTGGGCTCGAGGCCGCGATCAGTTGCCGTAGCTCGGCCAACTCGTCTTCGAGCGCTCGAACCTCGTCGCGCAGAGTCGCCACCTCGACGCGCGGCTCGCCGATTCTCGGCGCCTCGCCGATTCCCGGCGCACTTGTCCTCGGGGCACCAATCCTCGGGGTACTGATCCTCGGGGTACTGATCCTGGGGGTACTGATCCTTGGAACACTGAACGGCACCTCGTTCTCGCCCGTGCGAGTCGCGAGATACGGGCCGAGCACCGCGCCCAGGACCGCCGCGACCGCGATCGCGAGCCCACCCCACGCCCAATCTCGCCAGCGCACGCCACTGGCGGCCGGCGCAGGCCCCGCCAAGCGTCGCAGCACCCCGGCGGTGAACCGTGGTGACGCCTCGGACCGCGGCAAGCTGCTGAGCAGCGATTCGAGATCGGGGATGGGCACGCTCGGGGCCGGTCTCGCGGTCGAACCGCTTGGGGATGTGGGTTCGGTCATCGCGGCTCTCCCTCCCAGTACGGGCGCAGCAGCTCACGGAGTCGAGCTTTGGCGCGGTTGATCCTCGACTTCACCGTGCCCTCTCGACAGTCGAGGGCGGCCGCGATCTCGGCGTACGCCCAGCCCTCGATCTCGCGCAGCACCAGCGGCGCGCGATAGTGAACCGGCAACTCCAGCAGCGCCGCGGTCACCTGCGCGCTCGCCTCGCCGCTGAGCGCGAGTCGCTGGGGCGATGCGGGCCGCGTCAGCTGGTGGTGCTGGAGCATCGTCGACAATCCACGCCAACGCTGCTTGCGACGCTCCTCGGAGCGCAGGACGTTGGTGGCGATGCGGAACAGGTAGGCCGAGAACGCGCCGCGCTCTCGGTACTTCGCCGCCGAGCGGTAGACCCGAACGAAGGCGTCCTGCGCAAGCTCCTCGGCGCGGTCACGACTGCGGGTCATCTTCGATAGGTAGTTCACCAGGGTGTTCTTGTAGCGGTCCACCAGGTCCGAGAAGGCGGCGTGGTCGCCGGCGCCGACGCGGGCCATCAACTCCGAGTCGCTGCTCTCGCCCGCGCCCGGCACCGGCCGGTGGCTGCGCTGCGGAGCCCGCAAGCGCGGCGCTACCGACACTCCAGCCGCCGTGGCTCGGGGGTCGATCGACGTCCTCGCCTCGAGCGCCGTCTCCATCACCTGCGGGTAGAACGAAGAAACGGGCAGGAGGTTCCCGGGAGCTGCAGACGCGATCAGGCGTAGCGCTTGGGATCGATCCCGTGTTTCTTGACCTTGTAGGAGATGATCCGCTGGGTCGCCTGGAGCACCCGCGCGGCCGCCGCCATGTTGCCGCGGCTCGACTTGAGGGCGTCACGGATGAGGTCGCGCTCGTAGCTGTCGACTCGGTGCTCCAGGCTGCCGACCGCCAACTCGCCAGAAGCCTCGGCAGTTTGGAGGGTGGGCGGAAGGTGGTAGGGATGGATGACCTCGCCCTCGGCCACCAGCACGGCGCGCTCGACGCAGCTCTCGAGCTCGCGAACATTGCCCGGCCAGTGGTAGCTCATCAGCATGTCGATGACCGCGCTCGACAACCGTCGCACCGGCTTGCCGGTGCTGGTTGCGTACTTCTCGATGAAGTGATCGGCGAGCAAGACAATGTCGGACTTGCGCTTGCGCAGGGGTGGCACGTGGATCGGGAACACGTTCAACCGGTAAAACAGGTCTTCGCGGAAACGGCCCTGGCCGACTTCGGCGCCCAGCTCCTTGTTGGTCGCCGCGATCAGGCGAACATTCACTTGGACGGTCCGGGTGCCGCCTACGCGCTCGAATTCGCGCTCTTGGATCACCCGCAGCAGCTTGATCTGGATCGACGGCGGAATCTCGCCGACCTCGTCGAGGAACATGGAGCCGTTGTGGGCGAGCTCGAAGCGCCCCTTGCGGTCGGCCACGGCGCCGGTGAACGCTCCCTTGACGTGGCCGAAGAGCTCGCTCTCGATCACGCTCTCGGGCAGCGCCGCACAGTGCACCTTGATGAACGGTCGATCCGCGCGCCCGCTGTTGTAGTGGATGGCCTGGGCGACCAACTCCTTGCCGGTGCCGGTCTCGCCGAAAATCAGCACGCTGGTGTTGCTTCGCGAGACGGTCGCAATCTGGTCGTAGACCTCTTGCATCTCGTGGGAATGTCCGACGATGTTCGACGGCCGGAAGCGATCGCGCAGCTCCGCGCGCAGGCGCTCGTTCTCGGCCTCCAGCCGCACCCGTTCCTCCTCCACCGCCCGCCTCACCTTGACCGCCTGCGCGATCATCGAACCGACGATCGACAGCAGTCGTAGGTCTTCGTTGAGGTCGTGGCCGGGGACGAAACTGCGGTCGACGCTCAGCGCGCCGAAGATCTCGCGGCCGGTCTTGATCGGCACGCACAGGAACGACTGGTCAGGCCGCTTGCCGCGCTGGGTGCGGTCGAGGAACAGCTCGGACTCACTGATCCGCGGGATCACCGCCGGCTCTCCGAGCTCGACGACGCGGCCGGTCACGCCTTCGCCGAGGCGATAGCGGGCGCGCTGGGCCTCCTGCACGCTGACTCCGTGGGCGATCTCGATCGAGATGTCGCCGGTGGTGCGATTGAGCAGTGTCAACGTGCCGTGGTTGAGACTCATGTGCTCGGCCAGGGCCTCGAGCACAGGCGGCATCACCTGGCGTAGATCGAGGCTCTGATCGAGCAGCCGGCTCAGCTTGTACAGCAGCTGGAGCTCGCGTGCCCCGCGCGGGTCGCCGCCGACCACTGCGACCGACGTCTCCGCCGGGCCCGCCGGGTTCTCGGTCACAGAGATTCCCCGGCGGACGCGCGGCGCCTTCTCGCCCGCATCGTGGTGCGCCCCTTCGGGGCCGCGGGTCCGCTAGACGTCGTAATAGAGAGCAAACTCGTAGGGGTGCGGCCGCAGCGCCATCGGCGCGACATCGTTGGTACGCCGGTAGCGGATGTGGGCCGCGATCACATCCTCGGTGAACACATCGCCCCGGAGCAGGAACTCCTGATCCTGTTCGAGCGCGAGCAGGGCGGCGTCGAGACTCCCCGGAGTCTTGGGGACGTTCGCCGCCTCCTCTGGCGGCAGATCGTAGATGTCCTTGTCGAGCGGATCTCCGGGATGGATCCGGTTCTGGATACCGTCGAGGGCCGCCATCATGATCGCGGCGAACGCGTAGTAGGGGTTGCAACTGGGGTCGGGACAGCGGAACTCGATCCGCTTCGCCTTCGGAGACGGCGAGTACATCGGAATCCGCACCGCCGCGCTGCGGTTGCGTCGCGAGTAGGCGAGATTCACCGGGGCCTCGTAGCCAGGCACCAAGCGCCGGTAGCTGTTGGTGGTCGGGTTGGTGAAGCCGAGCAGGGCCGCCGCGTGCTTGAGCAGCCCGCCGATCGCGAACAGCGCGGTCTCGGAGAGTCCCGCGTACTGGTCGCCGGCAAACAGCGGCTGCCCGTTCTTCCACAGCGAGAGATGGGTGTGCATGCCGCTGCCGTTGTCCTGGAAAATCGGCTTCGGCATGAAGGTCACCGTCTTGCCGTGGGCGGTGGCGACGTTCTTGATGATGTACTTGTAGAGCATCATCTTGTCGGCCATCTCCAGCAGCGGCGCGAAGCGCACGTCGATCTCGGCCTGGCCGCCGGTCGCGACCTCGTGGTGGTGGCACTCGACCTCGATTCCGACGCTCTGCAGAGTGAGCATCATCTCGGACCGCAAATCCTGGAACTTGTCGGTGGGCGGGACCGGGAAGTACCCCTCCTTGAGCCGCGGCTTGTAACCGAGGTTGGGGCCTTCGTCGGCACCACTGTTCCATCGCCCTTCGATCGAGTCGACCATGTAGAAGCCGGAGTTGTGGGTCTGGTCGAACCGGACGTCGTCGAAGATGAAGAACTCCGCCTCCGGACCGAAGTACGCGATATCCGCAATCCCGGTCTCGAGCAGGTAACCGAGCGCCTTGGTCGCCACAAAACGTGGATCGCGGGTGTAGCCCTCGCCGGTGATTGGATCGAACACCGAGCAGGTCATGACCAGGGTCTTGGCCTCGAAGAACGGATCGATGAACGCGGTGCCTGCGTCGGGCTTGACCAACATGTCCGACTCGTCGATCGACTTCCAGCCGCGGATGCTCGAGCCGTCGAAGCCCAGCCCTTCCTCGAACGTGTCGACAGTGATCTCGCGTGCCGGCACCGAAAAATGCTGCCAGGTGCCCGGCAGGTCGGTGAAGCGAAGGTCGACGATCTCGACCTTTTCATCCTTGATCTTGGCGACCACTTCTTCAGGAGTCATTCCTCATCCCCTCCAATTCCATGATGTGAACCGATCATTGTTCGAATCCGCCTATTCGTCAAGACACTCCTGTGAGCGGTTCCACAGTCTTGTGGACGGTTCCACAGGAAACGACAACTTTGTCCCATGACCGGGAAGGCAATCACCATGCCACCGGGCTCGGACCTTGTCGTCACTCCAGTGCTGGCCCACGGCCACGCTGCCATCTGCGCTCCGACAGGGCGCCGATCGCGACGCACCTGAGATGCCGCCGATATCGACGAGACTGTCGAGCGGAGTCGGCTGCGACGGCAGAAAAACAGCGGCGAATCGGAGTCCATGTCCAGGAGACTAGCCTAGAACGCGAGAACCGACGAATTCGTCACCAATATTCGGCACAATCGACAAGAAAGTCGCCGCGGAGTTCCTCGAGACCTGGATTCGGTCCGCACTTCGAGTCGACGAGCCCGCGTCCGTCCGCGGGCTAGGAACCTGCGCCGTAGGAATCGTCACCGCCTCATCAACGCATCGAAATCGCTTGTCCGGCAGATCGGACCGGCACCGTCTTGTCCCTTCCGGGGGTAGCGGCCGAGCTTGGGCGGCCGACGATCGCGCGAACACG
>JAQBHE010000440.1:0-5769 GCA_032128015.1 Holophagae bacterium | reverse complement strand
CCTCCAGACGCAGCTGGTCGCCGGGCAGCACCGGGCGCCGGAAGCGCGCCTTCTCGATGCCGGTGAAGTAGATGATCTGACCCTCGAGCTCGGGACGCGAGTAGATCGTCAGGATCCCGGCGGCCTGCGCCAGGGCCTCGATGATCAGCACCCCGGGCATGATCGGGAAGCCTGGAAAGTGACCCTGGAAGAACTGCTCGTTCTGGGTCACGTTCTTGATCGCGACGATCCGACGTTCCTTCTCGATCTCGAGCACCCGGTCGACCAGGAGCAAGGGAAACCGATGCGGCAGGATGTTGGCGATCCAGCGATGGTCGAACGGGCCACTCTTGCCGGAGTCAGTCATGCTCGCTCCCGGAGTCGGCGACCCTCGAGCGCTCGAGGGCGGCGACCTGTTTCTCGAGCACCGACACCCGCCGGCCGAGCTCGGCGGCGCGACTCGCGGCCGCCACCTGCCGGCGCCAGCGAGCCAGCGGAATCGCCGGCACCCCACCCACCGCGACCCCAGGACCGACCGAGCGCAGCACCGCGCTCTTGGCCGCCACTTGGACGCCGTCGCCGATCACGAGATGACCGGCGGCGCCGGTCTGCCCGGCGAACACCACGTGTTTCCCCACTTTTGTGCTCCCCGAGATCCCCGATTGACCGCACAGGATACACCCCTCGCCGAGCTCGACGTTGTGCCCGACCTGCACCAGGTTGTCGATCTTGGTACCGCGGCCAATCCGGGTCGCCTCCAGGGTGGCGCGATCGATCGCCGAATTGGCCCCGACTTCGACGTCCTCCTCGATGACCACCCGGCCGACCTGGGGGACCTTCACGGCGCCGCTCTCGCCGCCGGCGTAGCCGAAGCCGTCGGCGCCGATGACCGCCCCGGAGTGGATCTCGGTGCCGTCGCCGAGCTCGACCTGGTCATAGAGCACAACGTGGGGATGAAGGAGCACCCGCTCACCGATCCGGCAGCCGCGACCGAGGTGGACGAACGACTCGACCACGCTGGCGGCCCCGATCCGGCAGTCGTCGCCGATCACCGTGTACGGGCCGACCGACGCCGAGGGCGCGATCACGCAGGCGGTGCCGACCACCGCTGTCGGGTGGATCCCTGGAGGCGGCGCCGGCCGCGGGTGGAGATGGTCGAGCACCTGAGCCAGCGCCCGCTCGGGATTCGCGCAGACGATCAGGTCTGCGGCGAGACCGAGGCCGGGACCGTCGGCGCCAACCAGCAGAGCTCCGGCAAGCGAGCGCCGTGCTTGGTCGCGGTAACGAGCGTGGGTCAGGAACGACAGGTCGCAGGGCTCCGCGCGCTCGAGCGCGCGGACCCTGGTCACCGTCCGCTCGGGATCGCCGATCACCCGCCCGCCGACGATCTCCGCAAGATCGCCGAGACGCTTTGGCGTCATCCGCCCGGCGCTCAGTTGGCTGGCTGCGAGTCGAACCGCTTGATCACCTCACCGGTGATGTCGAGCGAATCGTCGGCGTACACCAGGCCGCTTTGGAACTTGTTGAAGATCATCGTATAGCCCAGCTCCTCACCGACTTGGGCAATGATCGGCATGACCTTCCGCTCGACCTCCCCGAACGCGGTCTCCTGCTTCTTCTGAAACTCGCGCTGCGCGTCTTCCGTCGAGCGACGGAGCTCGGTCTCGAGATCTTCGAGCTGCTTCTGCATCTCCGCCAGCTTGTCCTCGGCAAGGCTGAGGCGGCCCTCGGTGAAACGCCCTCGGAGCTCCGTGTACCTGGCCTTCTGGGCTTCCAGTTCCGACGCCTTTTGCTTCTGGAACTGCTCGAGAGTGGCGATCACCACTTTGCCGCTCGCCGACTCGGTCAGGATCTTCTCGACATCGATCACGCCCATCTTGACCGACTGTCCTGTTGGAGTTTGGCCGGCCGCCGGCTGGCCGGCCGCGACTGCGGCAGCGACCGCCAGCGCCGCGAGCCACGGCCAGCGCCCGCGGGGGCGACGAAAGATTCTTGCGGATTCACTCTGAAACATGAATGTTCTCCAAGATAAGGGGCGTGAGATTCCGGTCGCTCCGGCCGAATCAGAAGCTCACGCCGATACTGAAGTCGAAGCTGTCGAACCGTTCTACCTCGTCGAACCGCAGGCCGGTGTACGGATTGAGCTGGTTGGCCCAAATGAAACGCAGCGGCGCCCCGAACAGCGGCACGTTGATCCGCAGCTCGAGGCCGCCGACCCAGCGCAGGTTGCCAGGGTCGAAGTTCTGGTGCTCCGCGAAGACGTTGCCGCCGTCGACGAAGGCCACCAGTCGGAACTGCTCGGCGAGCAGGACGTGGAACTCGAAGTTGGTCTGGATCACCTTGTCGCCACCCGTGGCGAAGCCGTTGAGGTCGCGGATCGTCAGCCCGGTTTCCTTGTCGCGAGCCCAGATCGACCGGAACTGATAACCGCGGACGCTGCTCTCGCCGCCCAGCACCAGCCGGTCGAGAAAAAACAAGTCGCGCGGTAGGCCGTTGTCAAAGTGCCCGAACGGCCTGACGTGCCCGACCTCGACGTTGAACCGCCCGACCGTGCGCACGCCGCGGCGCGACAGCATCCGGGTGTAGGCGAAGTTCACGCTCGGCTTGAAGAAGTAGTTCTCGCCGCCCAGCGGGCCTCCGGCGTACTCGAGGCTCGCCACCAACCGCTTGCCCTGGGTCGGCTCGAGACGACTGTCGTGGCTGTCGTAGCGGTAGACGGTGGTGAGCGAAGACTTCCGGAACTCGAAGCCCTGCTCGAACAACTCGCCTTCGGGGTTGGCCGCATCGAGGAAGAACCGCTGGGAGCGAAAGTCCTCGAACGTCGAATTGGTGTACGACAGGCTGAGTCCCTCGAACAGGTGGAACGAGCGTCCCCAGGTCACAACCGCGCCCCGCTCCTTGCGCACGAAGCGCTGGTCGGCCAGCAGGTCGAAGTCGAGGTCGCGGTCGAACAACTGGACGCCAACGTTCTGCGGCCGGTCGAAGATCCAGGGCACGAAGTACGACATGTCCAGCGAGTCGCGGAAACGCCCGGACTGCAACGACACCCCCAGGGTCTCGCCGCGTCCGAGGAAGTTGCGAGTGCTCACCGCCGCCTGGGCGAAGAAGCCGTCGATCTCGCTAAACCCGCCGCCGAACTGCAGCTCGGTGCGCTCGGCTTCTTCGCCCTTGATCGTCAGGTTGACCAGTTTGTCCTCGTGGACCACTTGGACGTCGACCGGCTCGTCCTCGTTGAGCTTGAAGAACTCGAGCTGGTTGATCTTGAGCAGGCTGTTGCGCAACGACGCCGAGTTGAACACCAGGCCTTCCTGGACCCGCAGCTCGCGCCGCAGCACCCGATCGCGAGTGCGGCTGTTGCCCTCGAACTCGATACGCCCGACCCGGAACTGGTCACCCTCGTCGATCTTGAGCACCAGGTCGGCCACCAGATTCTCGCGCTCGACGACCTCGGATTCGATGTCGGCGAGGATGTAGCCACCATTGCGGTAGAAGTCGTTGATCTGTTTGAGACCCTTCTCGATCACGTCCGCGCGCAGCCAGCCGCCCTTCGGCCGTTCGAACACGGAAACCAGGAGCTCGTCGGGGAGCACCTCGTTGCCCTCGACCCGGATCTCACCGAGCTTCCACCGCGAACCCTCCTCGATCGGAACGATCACCCGCAACTTGCGGCCTTCGCCCTCGGAGCCATCCTTGCGCGCGATCACCTCGACCACCGGCTCGCCGGTCTGGACGTCTTTGTAGCCATACTCCTTGTAGAGTTCCTCGACGGCTTCGAGGTCCTCGGCGACCGTCGCCGGGTTGTAGATGTCGCGCTTGCGGATCTTGGTCAACAGGTTCGACTTCTTGGTCTTCTTCATTTGGCGCTGGAGCCGCCCCGCACCGAAGACCTCGTTGCCCTCGAAACGCACCTGACCGATCTTGACCTTGTTCCCCTCGTCGATCGTGACCACGATCCGGACCTCGGTCGGCGACACGTCGTCGCGCTCGAAAGTCACATGGGCGAAGCGAAATCCACGCTCGGCGTAGAGAGCCTCGATCGATTTCTTGAGTCGAACCAGTTCGCCGACGTTGAACGGCAGGCCCTCGAAGAGCTCGATCCGCTCCTTGTCCGAGTGATCCGCGATGTCCGAGCGCTTGACCTTGTCGAGCCCCTGGTAGTCGAGCGAGATCAGCCGTGGACGCTCTTGGATCGTGATCACCAGCTTGACGGCGGCGCCCACCTCCTCGGCCTCGACCAGGATGTCGTCGATCAGGTCACGCTTCTCCCAGAATTCGAGAATCTTCGCATTCAAGGCCGCTGGGTCGAAGGGACGCCCGACCGCGAGATCGAGGTAGAAGTTGATGCTCTCGTCCGCGAGGGTGCGGAGCCCGCGATACTCGATCTCCGAGATCGCCCGACCGGCCCAGCGCGCCCCAACGACCTGAGCCGATGCCGCCGGCGCCGAGGCGAGCGCCATGACCGCACCGAGGACGCACAACCCGGCTGCAAGGACTCGCCTACCCGGTCGTCTGTTCGCTGCCTTCGACATTCAAATCCACCAAGAAGAGGCGCGGTCCCACCTTGGGACCGCGCAGATGCGCCGAGCCACCCGCAGGCGGCTCAGTTCTGGGTCACGATCTCCTGGCTCCGCACGCGAAAATCGAGCCGATCTCCCACCAGGTCGACTTCGACCGGACCAAGGCCCTCGTCGGGGTGGTGGATCAAGATGTCGGAGATGGAGTCTTGGATGTGGCGCTGGATGGTCCGCCGAAGCGGCCGCGCGCCGGTCGACGGATCGACCCCGGCTTGGACCAATAGCCAGTCCTTGGCGGCGTCGGTGACCACCACCTGGAGTCCCTTTTCGCGCAGGGTGTCGTTGGTGTCCTCGAGCAGGATGTCGACAATCAACCGTAGCTCGTCGCGGCCGAGCGGGTTGAAGACGATCACCTCGTCGATGCGGTTGATGAACTCGGGACTGAACGAGCGCCGGAGCTCGCCGAGGATCTCTTCCTCGATGCGTCGGAAGTCTTGGGCCTGATCGACGCCGCCGAAGCCCACCCGGCCGCCGCGCAACACCAAGCTGCTGCCGAGGTTGGAGGTGAGGATCAGCAAGGTATTCCGGAAGTCGATCCGATTGCCGTAGGAATCGGTCAAGGTGCCGTCCTCGAGGATCTGCAGCAGCAGGTTCGAGACATCGGGGTGCGCCTTCTCGATCTCGTCGAACAGCACGATCGAGTAGGGCTGGCGGCGGACCTGCTCGGTAAGCTGACCGCCCTCCTCATGACCGATGTACCCGGGCGGCGAGCCGATGAGCTTCGAGACCGCGTGCCTCTCCATGTACTCCGACATGTCGAAGCGCACCAGCGACGACTCGGCGCCGAACAGGAACTCGGCCAGTCGGCGCGCGACCTCGGTCTTGCCGACCCCGCTGGGACCGAGGAAGATGAACGACCCCGAGGGCCGGTTGGGATCGGACACCCCTAGACGCGAACGGCGGATTGCCCGGCTGATCGCCGAGATCGCGCGATCCTGCCCGACCACGCGCCGACGTAGGGTCTGCTCCATTACCATCAGGCGCTCTGCCTCGTCGGTCTTGAGGCTCGCGACCGGAATCCCGGTCCACGACGAGATCACCTCTTCGATGTCACGAGTGGTGACCTGGAGCGTCGTGGTGTCGTCGATGCCGAGGCTCATCGTCTCGAGGTCTTCCCGGAGCTCGATCTCGCGCTCGCGCAAGTAGACCGCGCGCTCGAAGTTCTTGTCGGAGATCGCCACCTTCATCTCGGCGACCACCTGGCGGATCTCGTGCT
>JAQBHE010000439.1:0-15941 GCA_032128015.1 Holophagae bacterium | reverse complement strand
ACCAGCAGGTGAGGCATGGTGGCGAGGTCGCGGAAGTAGGGCTCGCCGTGCAGGGTGCGGCCAATCGCCATGGTCAGCGGCGATGGCGAGCGCTGGAACTCCTCCTCGGCCAGGAGCTTGCCCAGGCGGATGATCGAGCGCCGGGCGTTGGGCACCTCGATGCCAAGAGTCGAACGGCCCGGGATGCGGTCGATGCGAATCGCCTCGGCGCGCAGTGACAGCGCCAGATCATCCTGGAGATTGACGATCTGGCTGACCTTGACCCCAGGAGCAGGCTGGAACTCGTAGACCGTGATCACTGGTCCAGGGGTGATCGCCGTCACTTGGCCCTCGACGCCGAACTCGGCGCAGCGATCGCGGATGACCTCGCCGAGGCGAACCAGGTCGGTTTCGGAGATATCGCCCTTCTCCTCCTCCATGATCAGGAGGTTCACGGGAGGCAGCGCACGGCGGTCGACCTCGACCGGGAAGCCGAGGTCGCGTTGGGCCGCAACTTCCGGCGGCGGTTGGGATCGGCGGCGGCTGGCTCGCGGAACCGGCTGGCCGTGGTCGGATGGCACAACGCTTGCTCGGACCGGTTGTGCGACCGCTGGCTGGGGCGGCGGCTCGATGGGCTCGCCCTCGACCCGGCGCAAGCCCGCTGCCGCGTCTCCGGTCCGAAGAAAGACGCGCAGCGGCTCGCGGCGACCGGCCGGTGGCCGATCGACCTCGTCGGCAGCTTCCTGACGTTCGCGTGCCCGTTCCAGCTGCCTCGACACCACCATGCGCCGGGCGCGCTCACGCCCCCGGCGCTCGCCCCGACGTACGATCGCGAGCCACCCCATGCGCAGCCGGGCCCACAGCACGCCGCCGACCTGCCGAAGCACCGCCTCGAGCGACGATTGCACCACCAACGCCAGCGCGACGACGAACAGGCCGGCGGTGGTCAAGAGCGCCCCCAAGTACCCGAGGCGACCCTCGAGCACGCCGGCGAGAAACACCCCGGCGGCGCCGCCCGCCTCGAGCGGTTCACCGCGCCAGCGCAGGGTCCCGACCAGCAGTTGCAGAAGTGGCGGCAACGCGACCAGCAGCAGAACGCTGCCGGTGCCTCTGCCAGCCACCGGGGGCCGGCCGAGCGATCGCAGCCGTCGTCCTGCCGCGAGCAGCAGAAACACCGGCGCGGCAAGCATCGCCAGTCCGAACCAGCCGAAACCGAGAGCCGAGACCTGAGCACCGAATGGCCCGATCAGGTTGCGGGCCCCGACATCCTCCGCGGTCTGGCGCAGCAGACTGGGATCCAACGGATGATGGCTGAGCAGGCTCACCAGCAACAACAAGCCGGCGACCAGGAGCAAGAACCCGAGAACCTCGCGCCCCTTACCCGCAGGCAGGCGAGACAGCAAGGCCTTCGCCGATGACCGGGCGACGGTCAAGGCGACCTCCGGCGGCGTCCGCTCCTCCGGATCACAGGTCCCCGGCGGGCCGCCGGCTCTCAAGGCTCCCGCGAACCGTCGCTCCCGTTGTCATCACCTTCCACACAGCGGCATAAGCTTAGCAACCTCAAGGGTTTGACGATAGCGACCGCGACCCATCGGGCGGCACGAGCTCACCGGTTCTGGCGCGCACGGCGCGCAACTGCTACACGGCCCGCCGCAAAGGTCGTCCGGTGGACCAGGCGCCATTCGTCAAGGCTGAGGGTCTCGGCCCGACGCCTGGGATCGCCCCCGATCGCCGAGACCGCCGCCTGCGCGATCGTCGGACCCCAAGCCGATTTCAGGCTGTTGAGCAGGGTCTTGCGTCGGCGCTGAAAGCCGGCGCGAACCGTGACCTTGAACTCGTGCCACTCCTCGATCGACTCCGCCCGCGTCTCGAGCACGATTCCGACGTAGGCGCTGTCGACGCGAGGTGGAGGAATGAAGCTGCCGGGACGGACCCGTCCAAGGACCGTTGCTTGGCCGCGGGCGGCAACCAGAACGCTCAACGAGCCGAAGTGTGGATCGCCGATGGCGGCCACCAGCCGGGCCGCCACTTCCAACTGGACCAAGAAACCCAAGCGAGTCCCGCCCGGGGCAAAGTCGAGCAATCGCTCGACGAGCGCGGTCGCGATTCCGTAGGGCAGATTGCCGGCGACCGCGGTGCCGCGAGCAAGCCGCCTCCAGTCGAGATCGAGCGCGTCGGCGACTACGATTCGCAGCCGCGGACCAGCAAGCCTGCGCGCGAGATAGCAGGCCCAGAATAGATCGAGCTCGACCGCGGTCACCGACCTCGCGGAGGCCAGCAGCTCCGCGGTTAGAACTCCTCCCCCGGAGCCGATCTCGATGACTTCGCGATCCTCGACCGCCAGGAAGTCGAGCAGCGGCCGGCACAGCTCGCCTTGGCGCAAGTGATGTTGGCCCAGGGCCTTGCGGCGCGGCGGAGCGCCGACCTCGAGCCCCGTCTGTGGCCTCATCGAACTCAAACCGCCCCCATTCCAGCACCACCTCTGGTAGCCTTGCCCGTTACTCTACGCTTTGCTGAGCCCGTTCGCGGGCGCCCCATCATTCATGAACCGCAAGATCAGCTGCCTCGAGCCCAGCGCCCTCGAGTCGTTCCTGGAGCGCCGGCGGCGCAGCGACACCAGCTTTCCCAGCGAGGCGAGCCTGGCCGCTGAGCTCAGCCGCATCCTCGAGATGTCGAGCGAGTTCGTGCCTTCCGAGGCTGGCTCGATCCTGCTCGACGACCCGGGCGCCAAGGAAGCCGGTTTGACCGCCGACCTGACCTTCATCGCCGCCTTTGGTGACAAGGCCCCGGATGTGGTGGGAAGAACGATGCGGACCAGCGAGGGAATCGCCGGCCACGTCTATCGCCAGGGGTGTTCCCACGTCACCTCGAGAGCCCGAGAGGACGAACTGTTCTACTCCCGGATCGACGACGAAACCACCTTCCGAACCGGCTCGTTGATCGCCATCCCGATTCGCCTCGGCGACGAGGTGTGCGGCGTCCTCGAGCTGCTGCGCGCCGAGCCCTACCAACCGCGGGACTGTGAGCTACTGGAGATCTTCGCCCGCTACATCTCGGTGGCGATGCAAAACGTCCTCGACGCTCGCTACGCCCAGGCGATCGCCAAGCGCGACAACCTCACCAGCTTGTACAACGACCGCTATTTGCACATCGCGCTCGAAGAACAGGTGGCGAAGTGTCTGCGGCTGGGCACCGACCTGACGTTGCTGTTCCTCGACCTCGACTACTTCAAGCGGATCAACGACTCCCACGGCCACCTCGCCGGCAGCCAGGTACTGCGCGAGGTCGGTGGCATCCTCGCCGAGATGATCGGCGACCGCGGCCTGCCCGCCCGCTACGGCGGCGACGAGTTCGTGGTCGTGCTTCCCGGCTGCTCGCTCGCCGAGGGCGTCGAGCTGGCCGAGGACGTACGCATTCGCGTGCTGTCCACCACCTTCTGCGCCGAGGCCTCCGACATCCAGCCGCGGCCCCTCTACCTGCGCGGCCTGGCCAGCTCGATCGGCGCGGCTTCGCTCAAACACCACATCGACTCCAACGAGAAGCCTGACGTCGTCAAGACTGCGCTGCTGCACCTTGCGGACGCGGCAATGTACGTCGCCAAGGAGACCGGCCGCAACCGCACCGCGGTGGCCGCCGAACCGGTGACCCGACGGCGATCTGTGACCGCGACCCAACTGGACAACGAGACGGAGCGCCCATGACCATCGCAGAAGACCGCAAGATCAGCCAGGAGACCATTTCGCCCGACCAGGTGCACGAGGTGCTGAAACGACACATCCTGGCCGACGGGTTGGATCTGGTCTTCGACCTTCAGCACAGCCGCGGCGCTTGGATCCACGACAGCCGAGGGAACCGCGACCTGCTCGACTTCTTCGGCTGTTTTTCGACCATCCCTCTTGGCTACAACCACCCGGCTCTGACCACCGACGAGTTTCGCGAGCGCATCTTGGGAGCCGCGATCAACAAGCCGTCGAACTCCGACATCTACACCGTCGAGATGGCCGAATTCGTGCGGGTGTTCGCGACCATTGTCCCCGAACCGCTTCGTCATCATCTGTTCTTCATTGCTGGCGGCGCGCTGGCGGTCGAGAACGCGATGAAAGCAGCGTTCGACTGGAAGCACCGCAAGAACCAGGCGGCGGGACGAGGCAACGAGCTCGGCAACCGCATCATCCACTTCCGCGAGGCGTTTCACGGCCGCAGCGGCTACACCCTGAGCGTCACCAACACCGACCTCAACAAGACTCGCTACTTTCCGAAGTTCGACTGGCCGCGCGTCTCCAACCCCAAGCTGCGTTTCCCGATCACCACCCAGGTGCTCGCCGAGGTCGAGGTCGCCGAGGCCCAGGCGATCGCCGAGATCGAGCAAGCACTGGTCGACCGTCGCCACGACATCGCCGGCCTGTTGATCGAACCGATCCAGGGCGAGGGCGGCGACAACCATTTCCGTCCCGAGTTCCTTCGCCGCCTGCGCGATCTCGCCCTAGCCGAGGAGTTCTTGCTGATCTTCGACGAGGTCCAGACCGGATTCGCGACCACCGGTCGGTGGTGGTGCTTCGAGCACCTCGGCGTGGTGCCCGACCTGTTCGCCTTCGGCAAGAAGTCCCAGGTCTGCGGCATTGCCGGCTCGAGCCGGCTCGACGAGGTCGATTCGGTGTTTCGGGTCCCTGGTCGAATCAACTCGACCTGGGGCGGCAACCTGGTCGACATGGTGCGCTGCCAGCGGATCATCGAGACCATCGAGGACGACGGCATACTGCCGCAAGTCGAGCGCGTCGGCGCGCAGATTCTGACCGCGCTCGATGGGCTGGAGGACCGCTACCCGGGAAGACTGACGAACGCTCGTGGTCGCGGCCTGTTCCTGGCGTTCGACCTGCCGGACACCGAGACTCGGCGTCGGTCTTTGCAAACGATGCGCGAGCAAGGGCTGCTCGGTCTGGCTTCAGGGACCCGCTCGATCCGCTTCCGCCCACCGCTGATCCTCGACGCTCCGACCGCCGACGACGGCCTCGAGCGGCTGACCCGGGCGCTCGATACGGTGCTCGAGGATTAGCTACTGGTTTCGATCGTTTTTCTGACACGCCATGTCGATCACTACGGTTGCTGCCAGAATTAGAATGTCATCTACTCCTTCTGCCACTTCCACCCCGTAGGTGTTCCCAAGGCTGAACCACTTCTTCGTGATCGTAGCTACGACTTTGTCGCCACGCTGAACCGCGTATTCGTGATCCAAGAAGTCGCCTTCCGCCGTCAGGTCGTTCGGCCCCGGCACATCAACTGTGAATCGACAGGTGAAGAACGTGAACAATTCCTTCTTGATGAGCGCCGCCACCTGTCCGCCCACCAGAATCTCGAACGTTGGACCCCAACTCATGAGCCGCTGCCGAATGAACAACAGCTCATTTCCAGCCATGTCTTGGAATGACAGCTGCCTTCCGACGGTGAACGCCTTGCCGTCCACAAAGAAGACTTCTCGGCCAGTCTCATCCCGAATCGTGAAATCGTCACCCAACGCAAACAACTGCTCCTTCATCTCATAGCGCATTGCATTCCCTTTGGCGTTTGCGCCCCGCGGTCCGACTCCGCTACCAGGATCTGATCGCGCATTCCTCGATCCTAACGTCCTCGGCGCGCCACGCACTAACAGTAGCTAAGGCTAAGCTACTGACCGACGTCAACACTCGGACGCTGGCCCGCTTCGGTGTCCGCCAAGAGACAGCCCGTCGCGAGCGCCGAGGACGAGGAATCCTCGAGGCCCCACGCGGACGGCAGGTCCGCCGGCAGCTTGAAGGCCGGATCGAGATCGACTACGGCCAGGATCCTCTCGAGCGGGCGCCGGCGAAACGCGAACAACGACACGGAAGTCTCGGCGCGCTCGTCGATGCGTAGCGAAAGCCGCGGGGGCTCCTGGTCGCCCGGCTCCGCGGCCCCAACCAGCCCAGCGAGCCGCCTCTCGATCGCGGCGCTCACCGCAAGGCGCCAGCCGGCGTCGACTCCGGAGATGTCGAGCAGGCGCGCCCCGGCAGCCCGGAGCAACGGCTCGCGACCCCGCCACAAGGAAGCAGCGATCAGTCGTGGTTCGGCGAGCAGGGCACGGGTCGCGCGTTCGATCGCGAGAGGTCCTTCCGGCCGCAGCTCCACCAGAAGGTACGGGGCGATGCCGCCGAGCGGATCGAGGTCGCAGGCGCGCACCAGGCTCCGTTCGGCGCGCTCTGGATCGACGCCGGCGGCGGCGACCCCGGTCTGGAGCCACAACGGCGCGACCCCCGACGCGGTCCACGCGGCACGCTCCATGAGGTCGCTGGCGATCCGACCGCCGCTTTCTTGCGCGAGCTCGAATCGATAGAGCGGAAAGTTCGGGTCCCACCGCAACGCCGACTGGAGGCCGCGAACGGCTGCGAACGTTGTCTCGGGATCCTCGAGCCGATTCGCCTCGTACAGCTCGTCACGGTATCGGTCGTAGCGCGCGTGGGCGAGCCCGCGCGGCACCAGCGCCAACATCAGGATCGCGCAAACGCACCATGCCCACCGCCCGCTCCCGTGGGTCGGAAAGCGATCGGCGGTCGAAGCCAAGAGTCCCAACGCCAACAACGGCGCGACGTACAGCGCGGTGACATCGAACAGCCCGGCCCAGCACACCGCCCCGGCCATCCCCGCGAGAGCGACCGTCGCGCTCCACGCCACGGCGCCGGCCTCGGTGCTCGGATCGCCTACGCGGACCGCCCGCCAGCAGCGCGCCGCCACCAAGACCACGAGCAGCGCAGCCACCGCCAGACCACCGAGGCCGAGCTCGAACAAGATCTCTGCCGGCAGCGAGTGGAGGTCGGTGACCAGCTCGTGCGCCGGGTGAACCGCGGGCACCGGATGGAGATGCTCGGCGAGCAGCCACGAGCTCGACCCCGGACCGAAGCCGACCAGCGGTCGTTCCGAGAGCGCGGCTCCTGCGGCCCGCATGTATCCCCAACGCGCACTCGTCGAGGTGTCCCGTTGGGCCACGATCTCGAGCAGCCGCGACCCCTGGGTCGCAAGCCCGGCCATGGCGGCGGCAGCCAGCAGCAGGCCGATCGCGACCACCGCGGGCTGCAGGCGGCGAAACACCTTGCGACCCATCCAACGGACGACCCCCCAGACTCCCAGCGCCATCTGGAGCGACAAGCCGAGCCAGCCGGCCAGCGAGCCGGTGGCTACCAGCGTGACGATGCCGAGACTGCCGGCGATCCATCCCAGGAGCGCGATCTTCCCTCCGGCCCGAATCGGCAGAGCCGCGAGCGGCCAAAGGGTCACGATCCACACCGCCAGGAGGTTGTGGTGACCGAGGGGCATCGCTGCCCGCTCCGAGCCGCCGAGGAAGCGATCGGCGAGCGCCCAGAACATCGCCCCCGAGAACAAAATCGCGAGCAGCGTCGCTCCGGTCCTTCGCGCCGCCGTCGACGACCAGCATCGAGCCACTCCCGAAGGGACGAGCAGAAACAGCGGCGCCAGCAAGACGCCGGTGGAACCGGCCCGTGGCACCGGCGACGCGAGGAGACTCGTCACCAACACCGGCCAGATCAACCACACCGCGAGTCCGGCGCGTCCGAGCCGCCACGGATCCCGCCATTCGCTGGCGCCGAGCCCCGCGAATCCCAGCAGCAGGATCCAGCCGACCGCCGTCTCGAGCGCCCCGGCGCCGCCGAAAAACGTGCCCAGACGCAGTCCGAACGCGCCAACGACGAGAGATGGGAACGCGGCCAGGAGATGGCGGACAAGGGATCGACGAGGTCCGGCAGCCACTCGCGGAGTGTAGTCGCGACAATGCGAACCGGCTTCGGTGCGGTTGCTATGCTCGACCGCTGCCACTCCACGATCTGGGAGGCGGCCCAGAAAGCGAGATCCCCGAATGATGAGCACCACCGCGATCGTCCATCCCGTCCTCGAATCGTTGGGCCTCACGGCGGTCGAGTCCGGCGCCTTCGACGGCGGGTGGATCGACACCGCGGGAGAGCGGCTCGAGTCGCTCGATCCGAGCACTGGCGCCGTGCTTGCGCAAGTGCGTCTCGCTACCAACACCGACTATCACCGGGTCGCAGACGCCACGGTCGCGGCCTTTGCCGAATGGCGGAAGTGGCCGGCGCCCCAACGCGGTCAGGTGGTGCGCGACCTCGGCGAGGAGCTGCGGGGCTGCAAGGTCGAGCTCGGCCAGTTGGTGACCCTCGAGGTCGGCAAGGTGAGGAGCGAGGGCCTCGGCGAGGTCCAGGAGATGATCGACATCGTCGATCTCGCGGTCGGCCTCTCGCGCCAGCTCTATGGCAAGACCATGCACTCGGAGCGCGCCGAGCACCGCATGTACGAACAGTGGCACCCGCTCGGTCCGATCGGCATCATCACGGCGTTCAACTTCCCGGTGGCGGTGTGGGCGTGGAACGCCGCCGTGGCCGCGGTGTGCGGTGACTCGATGATCTGGAAACCGTCGCCAAAGGCGCCGCTCACGGCACTCGCGGTAACCCGAATCGCCGACCGCGTGCTGCGCGCCCACGCGGCACCGCCGATCTTCAACCTGGTCATCGGCAGCGACCAGGAAGTCGGGGAGACGATGATTCGCGACCAGCGCTTGCCGCTGATCTCGGCCACCGGATCGGTGAGGATGGGACGGCACGTCGGCCAGGTTGTCGCCGGTCGGCTGGGTCGGAGCCTGCTCGAGCTCGGTGGCAACAACGCGATCGTGATTCTCGACGACGCCGACCTCGACTTGGCGTTGCGCGCGGTTCTGTTCGCCGCCGCCGGCACCGCCGGTCAGCGCTGCACGACCTGCCGTCGACTGCTGATCCAACGCGGCATAGCACCCCGGCTGCTCGAGCGGCTGGTTGCCGCTTTCGGGTCGATCCGCTGCGGCGACCCGCTCGACCCCGAGACCCTGATGGGCCCGTTGATCGACCGCGCCGCCGTCGACGGCATGATGAGCGCGCTCGCGGTCGCCCGCGACCAGGGCGGTGAAGTGCTATGCGGCGGCAGCCGCCTCGAGCGTCCCGGGTTCTTCGTGGCGCCGACGATCGTGCGCGCCCACGCCCAGATGCCGGTGCTCCGCGAGGAGACCTTCGCCCCGATCCTCTACGCGGTCGAGTTCGACGAGCTCGATGAAGCAATCGAGCTCCACAACGCGGTCCCCCAGGGCCTGTCGTCAGCCATCTTCACCAACGACCTGCGCGCAGCCGAGCGCTTCTTGTCGGCGACTGGCAGCGACTGCGGGATCGCCAACGTCAACATCGGCACTTCTGGGGCCGAGATCGGCGGCGCCTTCGGCGGCGAGAAGGAGACCGGTGGCGGCCGCGAATCCGGCTCCGACTCGTGGAAGGCGTACATGCGCCGCCAGACCTGCACGGTCAACTACGGCCGCGAGCTGCCGCTCGCCCAGGGCGTCGAGTTCCCGGTGCCGAAGACGGCCCAAGGAGCCTGACCGAGTCTTCGAGGCAGGCTCCGCGGCTGTTCCCCGGAGCCGCGCTGAAGGCGCTTGGCGACGGGAAGACATTGCTAGCTGGAGAATGTGCTACTCAGCACATTCGGAGGCTAGCTACCGATCGCGGACGGCGACTTGCGCCGCCGGAACACCAGCTCGGGGGCCTCGCGCAGACAAGTGAGCAGGATCTTGAGCGAGGTCCAGAAAGCTCGCATTCCGGTGCGCTGCAGCGGCTGTGGCTGCTCTTCGACCATAGGGTAGCCCTGCTCGTCGGCGACCGTGGTCTCCCAACCGCGAAACAGTCGGCCCCACGGGCTGCTCATCACCTCGGCCATCTTGCGCTTGGCCCGAAACGGGTACCAGAAGGTATCGTGGTACAAGACACTCGCGGTGTAGGCCCAAGGCGCGAGAAAGGTCTTGAGCGACCACTCGATCGGGCGCTTGAGCCAACCCCAGTAGATCTTGTGCTGCATCCAGGAGGCAAACGTCATGTGGCGGAACGGGCCAACGAAGGCCCAGTTCTGCTTGGCCACCGCAGTGTCGCCGACAATCTCGATGTCACGCGGATCGGCGCAACCGAGGCCGAGATCGTGGGCCAGCTTGAGGTAGCGGATCTGCATCGGATCAAAGCCCATCATGCGCGCCGCGACAGAGTCGATCGCCACCTGGTCGGCGCTCGCCAGCATCACGTTCTTGGTGTACGGAATCATGCACCGGGGTCCCGGGCCATCGCCGGCGAAGGTGCCGTCCATCACCGCGAACACCCCGCGGTGGATCCGGCGCTGGATCATCAGCAAGTCGACCAGGGTCTCGTGGATCACCGGATGGGTCCAGTGACGGTGCTCGTTGAGCAGCCCGCCGAACGCGTTCTTCATCGCCCCGGTGGTGGTAGTGAAGACGTGGGTCTTGACCGTCGGCAGGTGGATGATGTTCTCGCCGATGAACCGCCGCGGGATGCGGAAGCCCTTGGGGTAGACCTGGTTGAGGCACAAGAAGCGGTCCGCGAGGTCGCCCACTGCCTCGCGAATGTCGATCCACTCTTCGCCGCCTTCGTAAAGGTGGAGGTTGCGCAGACCGTGGGCTAGGACGACCGGCAGCTGCTTGTTCTCACGCTCGCCGAGGTGGGCGTCGATGACCACCGTGCGGTTGTGGCAAGCGTGGATCCGGTCCTTCTGATAGCCGTCGCGAACGAGCCCCCGAATGACGCCCTCGAGCTGCCACGGCGTCGTCGAACAACCAGGGTAGAAGAAGTGCCAGGAAATGTTGACCTTGAGAGCGGTGTCGACGCTCGGGTCGATGACCTCCTGGTAGCCGGCCAGGTTCATCAGCTGCCAGAGATCCTCGAGCACTGTCGCCGGACGGGTCGAGAGGACCGCGACGCGAGCGCTCATGGCCGGGCCATGCTCATGGCCGCGCCTCGGCCCGACCCCGAACCTGCGCTGGCGCCCGTCGCTGCGCGAATCCGGACCGCGCCATCCCGGCTCTACTTCGACATGGCGTCGAGAAAGTCCTGGTTCTTGGGCACCTTGGACAACTTGTCCAAGAGCAGCTCCATGCTCTCGACCGAGGACAGCGGGTTGATCACCTTGCGCAGCACCCACACCCGTCGCAACTCGTTCTCGGGCATCAGCAGCTCTTCCTTGCGGGTGCCGGACTTGTTGATGTCGATCGCCGGGAACACTCGCTTGTCGACCAGCTTGCGGTCGAGGTGGATCTCGCAGTTGCCGGTGCCCTTGAACTCCTCGAAGATCACGTCGTCCATGCGGCTGCCAGTGTCGACCAGGGCGGTCGCAATGATGGTCAGCGAGCCTCCGTCCTCGATGTTGCGGGCGGCGCCAAAGAACCGTTTCGGCCGGTGCAGCGCATTGGCGTCGAGGCCGCCAGATAGCACCTTGCCCGAAGGCGGCTGGACCGTGTTGTAGGCGCGGGCCAACCGGGTGATCGAGTCGAGCAAGATCACCACATCCTTCTTGTGCTCGACCAGACGCTTGGCCTTCTCGATCACCATGTCGGCGACCTGGACGTGACGGGTCGCCGGCTCGTCGAAGGTCGACGAAACGACCTCGCCCTGAACCGAGCGTTCCATGTCCGTGACCTCTTCCGGGCGCTCGTCGATCAGCAGCACGATCAGTACCACCTCCGGATGGTTCTCGGCCACCGAGTGGGCGATCGATTGCAACAACATGGTCTTGCCGGTGCGCGGCGGCGCCACGATCAACGCTCGCTGTCCCTTGCCCATCGGGGTGATCAGGTCCATCACCCGCGACGACATGTCGGACGTTTCCAGCTTCAGCCGCTCCTCGGGGTAAAGCGGAGTCAGGTTGTCGAAGAAGACCTTGTCGCGAGCGACATCCGGGTGCTCGAAGTTCACCGCCTCGACCTTGATCAAGGCGAAGTAGCGCTCGCCCTCCTTGGGCTGACGGACCTGCCCCGATACCGTGTCACCGGTCCGCAGATCGAAGCGACGGATCTGGCTCGGGCTGACGTAAATGTCGTCGGGACCCGGCAGGTAGTTGTACTCCGGGGCGCGCAGGAACCCGAAACCGTCGGGCAGACATTCGAGAACACCTTCGGCGAAGATCAGACCGCTCTTCTCGGTCTGGGCCTGGAGGATCTTGAAGATCAGCTCCTGCTTGCGCATCCCGGTAGCGCCGTCGACTCCGAGGTCCTTGGCAACCTGGGTCAACTGGGCGATGTTCATGTCTTTCAGAGAGCGGATGTCCAGGGCCGTCTTGCCCTGGGTATCTGGGTTTTCCGCTTTGGTTACGGTCTTGGCCATGACGGGTCCTCGGTTGGGGATGGGTGTCCGCTCGAAGGTGGGAAGTGCGAGCTGCGGACGGTGAGTGCCACGGGTGCGGCAAGGGTGGGGTTCAGGCTGCGACGGTGAGTGCGTTCCAGAGGGCTGGAATACCTTCTCCAGTTTGAGCCGATACCGGGATGATTCGAGAGGGGTTGGGGAGTCCGAGCAACCCAGCGATGGTCGCCAGGCAGGCGGGTCTTTTCGAGCGAGGTACCCGATCGATCTTGGTCGCCACCACGATCGGGTCGACACCGACGTCGAAAAAGTACTCGATAGCCTGGGCGTCGAGTGGCGACCCCGCTATCTTAGCATCGATCAGCAGCACCACCTCGAGCCGGTCCTGGGAGCTCTCGAGATAGCGTTCGACCAGCCGGCCCCAGGCTTCGCGCTCGGTCCGGCGAACCTTGGCGTAGCCGTAGCCCGGAAGATCGACGAAGTAGAAGCGCTGCTCGATCAAGAAGTAGTTGACCGAGCGCGTCCGGCCGGGAGCCGAACTGGTGCGAGCGATCCCGCGCACTCCCAGCATGCGGTTGAGCAAGGTCGACTTGCCAACGTTCGAGCGGCCGCCGAAGGCGACTTGGCGGCGGTCGTCGCGGATAAAATCATCCGCACCGAACGCCGAGGTGACGAACTCGGCTCGCAGGGTCCTCACGGTCTTGGTCGCTCGCTCGCAGGCCGGTCCGCCACGCCTTCGTCACCGCGCGCCGGGACCCGAAAGGTCGCGACCGCGCGCCGCGACCCCGCCGCGCTCCTCAGTGCGCCTGTCCTCAGTGCGCCTGGTCCCGAGTGCGCCAGGTCCTCAGTGCGCCAGGGCGCCGGGATCCGCCGGTGTCCGCGGCGACCCGTCCTTGAGCTCGGAAGTCGCCGCCGGCAGCTGACCCGGGCCGACATCCATCGCCAGCCTCAACACCTGGTCCATCGACTCGACGAAGTGGACCTGCATCAGGTCGCGGATCTCGCGCGGGATCTCATCGAGATCGCGCTCGTTGTCCTTGGGCAGGATCAACTCGAGGATGCCGGCACGGAACGCGGCTAGCGCCTTGTCCTTGATCCCCCCGACCGGCAGTACTTTGCCCCGCAGGGTGATCTCACCGGTCATCGCGATGTCCTTGCGCACCGGTACGTCGGTGATCGCCGACACCAGCGCGGTAGCCATGGTGATCCCTGCCGACGGGCCGTCCTTGGGGATCGCTCCCTCGGGAACGTGGATGTGGATGTCGAGCTCGTCGTTGAACTGGGGATCGATGTTCAAGATGTCAGCGCGGCTGCGCAAATAGGACAGCGCCGCGCGCGCCGATTCCTTCATCACGTCGCCGAGCTTGCCGGTGAGGATCAGCTTGCCCTTCCCTTTCATCAACCCGACTTCGCTCTCCAACAACTCGCCTCCGACCTCGGTCCACGCCAGGCCGGTGGCGACGCCGACTTCGGATTCATCGAGCTTGCGTCGCCGGCGGTACTTCTCCTTGCCCAGTAGCTCCGCGACCGTTTCGGGGGCGATCAGGATCTGCTGCTCCTGCTTCTTGCCATCCTGGACGATCCGCCGCGCCAGCTTGCGGCACATCGACCCGATCTCTCGCTCGAGGTTGCGAACCCCCGCCTCCCGGGTGTAGGAGTCGATCACCGCCCGCAGAGCATCGTCGGAGAACACCACCGATGCGCCGTCCAAACCGTGGCTCTTGACCTGTTTGTCGACCAGAAAGCCGCGGGCGATCGCCAGCTTCTCGTTCGCGGTGTAGCCAGACAGCGGGATGACCTCCATCCGGTCCTTGAGCGCCGCGGGGATGGTGTGGACAACATTGGCGGTGGCGATGAACATCACCCGCGACAGGTCGTACTCGACATCGAGGTAGTGGTCGACGAAGGTCGCGTTCTGTTCGGGATCAAGCACTTCGAGGAGCGCCGACGACGGATCGCCGCGGAAGTCCATCGACATCTTCTCGACCTCGTCGAGCAGGAATACCGGGTTGACCGTGCCGGCCTTCTTCATCATCTGGATGATCTGGCCGGGGAACGCTCCGATGTAGGTGCGCCGGTGGCCCCGAATCTCGGCCTCGTCGCGCACTCCGCCCAGTGACAAGCGCACGAACTTGCGACCGGTGGCGGCGGCGATCGACTTGGCAAGCGACGATTTGCCGACTCCCGGTGGGCCGACAAAGCACAGGATCGAGCTCTGGGTTTTGCCGGTCAGCTCGCGCACCGCCAAGAACTCCAGGATCCGCTCCTTGACCTTGTCGAGGCCGAAATGCGCGGCGTTGAGGATCGTCTCGGCGCGCTCGAGGTCGCGTAACTCGCGGCTGCGCTTCTTCCACGGCACGCTCACCAGCCAGTCGATGTAGTTGCGGGAGACCGTCGCCTCGGCCGACACCGGCGGCATTGCCTCCAGCCGTTTGAGCTCTTGCTCCGCCTTCTCCTTGACCTCCTTGGGCAGCCCGACGCGGTCGATCTTCTCGCGCAACTCCGCGACCTCGTCGGCACGGTCGTCCTTGCGACCCAGCTCTTGGTGAATCGCCTTGATCTTCTCGTTGAGGTAGTACTCCTTCTGCGCCTTCTCCATCTGCTTCTTGACCTGGACATTGATCCGCTTGTCGATGTTGATCTTCTCGACCTCGACATCCAGCAGGTCATGGATGGACTGCAGCCGCTCGTAGGGGTTGAACTGCTCGAGAAGCGCCTGCTTTTCCGGCGTGCCGACCATCAAATGGGCGGCGAGGGTATCGGCGAAACGGTCCGGGTCGTCGAGCTTGAGCGTCGACATCAGGCTCTCGAACGCCAGGTGGTGCGACATCTTCGCGTACTGCTCGAACAGATTGAGCAGCTTGCTCATGTACATCTGGAGCTTCTCGTCGACCGGGAAGTCGATGGCGTAGACCTCGACCTCGGCCTCGAAGGCGCCCTCGTGCTCGGTCAAAGACAGCAGCTTTCCGCGCTGCAGACCCTCGACCATCACCTTGACGTTGCCGTTCGGGAGCTTGATGTTCTGGACGACCCGGGCGATCACCCCGATCTCGAAGACATCGTCGCGACCGGGATCGTCGACCTTGGGGTCCTGCTGGGCGAGCAGGAAGATGTGCTTGTCCGTCGACTCCAGGGTCTGCTCGAGCGCCCGCACCGAGCCTTCTCGACCGACGATGAAGGGCGCCATCATGTGCGGAAACACCACCATGTCCCGCAGTGGCACCACCGGCACATGGGCCCGGTTCGTGGTGATGTAGTTATGTTGGGGCATCAATCCTCAGTCGTGCAAATAGGAGGTGTGAAAGCGGACCAGCGAACCGGACGGGCGCAAACGGGAGGAGAGAGCGGAGGCGGAGCGTGAAGGTCGTGTTGCTCAGCCTGCCTTCCGATAGACCAGCGGCTGAGTGCGCCTGAGCACGACGTCCTCGTCGATCAGGCACTCCTGGATATCGGCTTCCGAGGGCACGTTGTACATCAGGTCGAGCATCAGCTCCTCCATGATGATCCGCAGGCCGCGGGCGCCGACTTTGCGCTTGAGCGCTTGGTGGGCGATCTGGCGCAATGCGCCGGGCGTGAACTCGAGCTTGACGTCCTCGAACTCGAACATCGCCTCGTACTGGCGAGCCAGGCTGTTCTTCGGCTCACGAAGGATGCGCACCAACGCATCCTCGTCGAGCTCTTCGAGGGTGGCGAGGATCGGCAACCGACCGACGAACTCGGGGATCAGCCCGAACTTCAACAGATCGTCGGGCTCGACCTCCTTCAACAGCTCGC
>JAQBHE010000438.1:0-5213 GCA_032128015.1 Holophagae bacterium | reverse complement strand
GTCGCGGCGGTGGCGGCGATTCCCGCAGGCACCATGAACGAGAGCGCGGCCAGGTTGAGCGCGATCTGGTGACCTCCGAACTCGACCGCTCCCAGGCTACCCATCATCAGTCCGACGGTCATGAACACCCACATCTCGAGGCCCATTTGGAGGCTGACCGGCAGCCCGAGGCGGAGTAGCGAAAAGTGACTGCGCGGCGCCAGGTCCGACCAGGAGGCACGACCGAATGTCGGGCGATATCGCCACCAGCCCGCCGCCAGGAGCGAGCCGGCGAGCACGAAGCGCGACAACGACGTGGCGATCCCGGATCCGTAGACGCCGAGCTCGGCGAAACCGAGCCGGCCGAAGATCAGGGCGTAGTCCGCGCCGACGTTGAACAGGTTCGAGACCACCACCGCGACCACCGCCGGCCAGACCAGGCTCATCGCCTGGATCGTCTGGCGCAGCACCAGGAAGATCAGGAACGCGGGCACACCCGGAGCGATCGCCAGGAGGTAGTCGCTGGCCAGCGCCGCAACCGCCGGGCGCTGGCCCAGCGGCTCGAGGAGCACCCCGAGATGGGCGTGAATCCAGGCGACGGGGATCGACACCGCCAGCGCAAGGACGAGGCCACGCCGGAAGTGCCGCCCCACCGCCTCCGGATCACCGGCTCCGTGGGCCTGCGCAATCAGCGGGTCGAGCCCCATCAGCAAACCGAGAGGCAAGATCAGGACCCCGAAACTGACGGTGTTGCCGAGGGCCCCGGCGGCCAGCGCCTCGGTGCTGAGGCGGCCGAGCATCATGGTGTCAACCGTTCCCATGAGCATCAACCCCAGCTGCACTACCACCACCGGCGCAGCCAAGGTGACCGTAGCGCGGATCTCGCGACCGAGCGGTGATCGGGACGGCCACCGCGATAGAAACGACATCTTCACGAAATCAGTCATGCCAATGATCGCCGGGAAGACGGAGCCTGCGCGATCGCGATCGACGGGTCAAACTGCGGCAATCTCTGGCGTCGAGGTGCCACGCCGAGCGCCAGCCCTGAGGGTCCGCGACTTGTCACCCGCACCGGGAGTCGGTAGGGTTATCAACCTCGGGCGCGCACCGCAGCTGGCAACGGCTCTGGCGAGCGCGAGCCCCGTTCCCCACACCTTCCGAGGAGCGCTCCGCTCGGTTTCTCTCCCGGAGTTCTCTCTCGGAGCTCTTTCCTGGAGCTCCTCTCCCAGACCCGCCCATCAAAAGGACCGCGGTGAGCCACGAACAACGACAGAACAGCTTGAGTCTCACCTACGCCGAGGCGCTGTTGGTCGACTACTTGGCCGACCCCGAGTCGGTTCCCGAGGATTGGCGCGGCTACTTCCGCGATCTGGCGCGCGCCGGCGAGCTGCCGCGCGAGTTGCGCATCGGCCCGTCGTTCGAGCCCAGCGAGTTGTTCCGCACCAACGGCAGGCCGGCCACGGTCGCGGGCCAGCGTCGGATTCCCCACGCCCGGCTCCAGAACCGCCTCGACGAGCTGGTGCGGACCTTCCGGATTCGCGGTCACCTGGCGGCCCACCTCGACCCACTGTCGGCGCCCCCCGCCCGCCCCGAGCTCGAGCCCAGCTCGTTCGGGATCTCGAGGGCCGATCTCCAGAAGCCGGTGTCGACCGAGAACATCCCCGGGCCTGATGTCCAGACCGTGGGCCAGGTCCGCGAACGGATGGTCAACACCTACTGCCGCTCGATCGGCGTCGAGTACATGCACATCAGCGACCTCGAAGTGCGTCGCTGGATCCAGGAGCGAATCGAGGTCAGCGAAAACCGCGCCACTCTCAACCGCGAAGCCCAGCTGCGGATCCTGAAGAGGCTGACCGACGCGACGGTGTTCGAGACCTTCATCCAAAAGAAGTATCTCGGTGCCAAGAGTTTCTCTCTCGAGGGGGCGGAGAGCCTGCTGCCGCTGCTCGAGCTGGCGATCGAGAAGGCTGGCAGCCAGGGAACGGTCGAGATCGTCTTCGGCATGGCGCATCGCGGCCGGCTCAACGTGCTGTGCAACATCCTCGGCAAGAGCCCGCACCAAATCTTCGAAGAGTTCGAGGACAGCCACCCCGAGGACTATCGCGGTCGCGGCGACGTCAAGTACCACCTCGGGCACAGCAGCGACTGGGCGACCGCGGATGGCGGTCGCGTCCACCTGTCGCTGGCGTTCAACCCCAGCCACTTGGAGTTCATCGGACCGGTGGCGATGGGCCGGATCCGCGCCAAGCAGGACCGCATCGACGATGCCGAGCGGCGCAAAGGCATGGTGCTGCTGATCCACGGCGACGCCGCCTTCGCTGGCGAGGGCGTGGTCCAGGAGACCCTGAACCTCAGCGAGCTGCCCGCCTACTCGGTGGGCGGCACGGTGCACGTGATTCTCAACAACCAGATCGGTTTCACAACCCTCGCCCACCAGGCGCGCTCCAACAGCTACGCCACCGACATCGCCAAGATGCTCAAGGTGCCGATCTTCCACGTCAACGGCGAGGACCCGGAGGCGGTCGCGCAGGTGGTCGATGTCGCCCTCGACTTCCGCCACGAATTCGCCCGCGACGTGGTCATCGACATGTACTGCTATCGCCGTCGCGGCCACAACGAAGGCGACGAGCCGGCGTTCACCCAGCCCGTGCTTTACAAGAACATCCGCGAGCGTCGGCCGGTGTGGAGCCGCTACGTCGAGCACCTGCTCGGGCTTGGCGGCATCCAGCGCGAAGAGGCCGACCAGCTGCTGGCCCAGGAAGAAGCGGAGCTCGAAGCCGAGCTAGAGCGTGCCCGCCAGTCCCAGGAAAAGTCCAAGCCCCAGGCGTATGAGGGCGTCTGGAAGAGCTACCGAGGAGGCCCTGAGGCGAAGGCCTCCGACCCCGACACCGGGGTGCCCGCACACCACCTGGCCCTGCTGCTCGAGACCCTTGCCACTGTCCCCGACGACTTTCGGACCCACCCCAAGATCGAGCGGGTGCTCGCGGCGCGCCGAGAGATGGCGCGCGCCGAGCGTCCGCTCGACTGGGCGGCCGCGGAAGCGCTGGCGTTGGCGTCGGTCGCGGTCGTCGAACACAACCGGGTGCGGATGACCGGACAGGACTGCGAGCGCGGGACTTTCAGCCACCGCCACGCGGTCCTCCACGACGTCGAGGATGGGCGCGTCTACGAGTCGTTTCGCCACCTCGCCGCCGACCAAGCGCCGGTCGACATCTGGAACAGCCCGCTCTCCGAGGCGGGTGTCCTCGGCTTCGAGTACGGCTACAGCCTCGACTGTCCCGACGGCCTGGTGATCTGGGAGGCTCAGTTCGGCGACTTCTGCAACGCCGCCCAGGTGGTCATCGACCAGTTCATGACCAGCGCCGAGGACAAGTGGAACCGACTCTCGGGAATCGTTCTGCTGCTCCCCCACGGCTTCGAAGGCCAGGGCCCCGAGCACTCGAGCGCCCGGCTCGAGCGTTGGCTGACCCTCGCCGCCGAAGACAACATCCAGGTGGTCTACCCGACCACCCCAGCCCAGTTCTTCCACTGCCTGCGCCGGCAGGTGGTGCGTCCGCTGCGCAAGCCGCTGGTGGTGCTGACTCCGAAAAGCTTGCTCCGAAACGCCGCCGTGGTGTCGCCGATCGAAGACCTCGCCGCCGGCACATTCCAGCGGGTGATCGCCGGCTCTGGCGGTGACGCCAAGCCCGGCAAGAAGACCAAACGGGTGCTCTTGTGCTCGGGCAAGATCTTCTACGAGCTCGACCAGCGACGCCAGGAGCGCGGCGGCGACGATGTCGCGATCGTCCGACTCGAACAGCTGTACCCGCTGCCCAACAGCGAGCTCGAGGCAACCCTCGCCGTCTGCCCGAAGAACACCGAGGTCACCTGGGTCCAAGAGGAGCCGGTGAACATGGGCGCCGCAAGATACCTGCGGTTCCATCTCGGCGAGCGTCTTTTTGGTCGGCAACGGCTGAAGATCGTTGCCCGGTCCGAGTCGGCGAGCCCGGCGACCGGCTCGGCTCGCAGCCACAAGATCGAGCAGGAGCAGCTCGTCGATCGCGCCTTCGCCGATCTCTGACGCCAAACGTCCTGGTTGCTAGCCTGTCGTTTCGTATCTGTTCGTTCCTCGTCCACGGATTTTCTACGGAGACTGCCAACCCATGCTCGTCGAGTTGAAAATTCCAGCGGTCGGTGAATCGATCACCGAAGCCCAGATCGGCCGCTGGCTCAAGAAGCCGGGAGAATCGGTCGCCCGTGACGAACCGGTGGTCGAGCTCGAGACCGACAAGGTCACGGTGGAGCTGCCGTCGCCAGTCGCGGGAGTGCTCCAAAAAGTGGCGAAGAAAGAGGGCGAAACCGCTCAGGTCGGCGAGGTCATTGGCTGGGTCGAGGAAGGTGCCGAGGCCAGCGCCCCGGCCAGCGTCAAGGCACCCGCCGGCGACGAAGCGGCTCCTGCGGACGCTGCCGCCAAGGACGAATCGAAGGCGCCCCAGCCGAAAGCTAAGCCAGCAGCCGAGCCGTCAGCCGAGCCAGCAGGCGAGCCGGCGACCGCGCCCACAACCGAACCGCAAGCCGAGAAGCCGCGGGTGATGCCGGCGGCGGGTCTGCTGCTCGAACAGCACGGACTCACAGCCAGCCAGGTGACCGCCACCGGACCCGGCGGCCGCCTGCTCAAAGAGGACGTGGAACGTCACCTCGCCGCGTCGTCGCCGCAGGCGACGCAGGAGCCGGCAGCCGCCGAGAAACCAACGACCGCGCCGCCCAGCGCCGTCGTCGCGGTGCGCCCCGGCGAGCGGGTCGAGGAACGCGTGCCCATGAGCCCGCTGCGCAAGCGCATCGCCCAGCGCCTGGTCGAAGCCCAGCGAGTGGCGGCGCTCCTGACCACCTTCAACGAGATCGACATGACAGCGGTGATCGCCCTGCGCACCCACTATCGGGACGCCTTCCAAGAGAAGCACGGAGTCAAGCTCGGCTTCCTTTCTTTCTTCGTCAAGGCCTGCGTCGACGCGCTGCGCCAGTTCCCCCAACTCAACGCCGAGGTCGCGGACACCGACATCGTCTACCGCAACTACTACGACATCGGAATCGCGGTCAGCACCGAGCGCGGCCTGGTGGTGCCGGTGGTGCAGAACGTCGAGCGCTTGAGCTACGCCGAGATCGAGAAGGCGATCGGCGACCTCGGAGCGCGTGCCCGCACCGGCAAGCTCAAGCTCGAAGAGCTCACCGGCGGCACCTTCACGATCACCAACGGC
>JAQBHE010000437.1:0-19070 GCA_032128015.1 Holophagae bacterium | reverse complement strand
GGCGAGACCGAGTACGGCGTGCGCATCGGGCTCGCCGACCTCGACGCGATCCTGATCACCCACGGTCACATGGACCACTTTGGCGGCCTCCAGTTCGTGCGCCAGCACACCGCCGCGCCGGTCGGTGTCCACGTCCTGGATCGCCCGATCCTCGCCCACTACGAGGAACGGGTGGTGGTGGCGTCGCAACAGTTGCGGGTGTTCCTTCGGCGCTGCGGTCTGTCGCCGCAGAGCCAGGACGGACTGATGCGGATGTACAGCGCCCCGAAGTCGCTCTACCACTCGATCGAGGTCGAGTTCCTGCTCGCCGAGGGCGAGCCGGTGCTGGTGCCCGACGGCCGCGGTGGCGCGTTCGACCTTGGCATCGAGGTCATCCACGTTCCCGGCCATTGCCCCGGACAAGTCTGCCTGCGGATCGACGACGTCATGCTCACCGCCGATCACGTGCTCGCGCGGACCACCCCGCACCAAGCGCCGGAGTCGATCACCCTCAACACCGGTCTGGGCCACTACCTCGACTCGCTGGTCAAGATTGCGGCGCTGCCCGCGCCTCGCGTCGCCTTGGGCGGTCACGAACAAGAGATCGCAGACGGCCCCGGGCGCGCTCGCGAGATCGTCGGCGTCCACCACGAGCGCCTGGCCAAGATCTTCGACTTCTGCGTCGAGCCGCGCACCACCACCGAGATCAGCCGGTCGTTGTTCGGCGACCTCAAGGGCTACAACGTGCTGCTCGGGCTCGAGGAAGCCGGAGCCCACGTCGAGTACCTCCACCAACGCGGGAAGTTGGTGGCTGCCAACCTCGAAGACCTCGAGCGCGACGACTCGGCGGTGGTGCGCTACCGAGCGCGTTGAGGTGCGCTCACCGCCTCAGTCCTGTGGCGCCACCGGCGGCGCAAAGGCGTCCTGCGATACCTCGACCCCGATCTCAGCGCGCTCGACCGTCGTGACGATTTTTCCGATCAGTTGCGAAGCGTAGGCCGAGACGGTGCGAAAGGGGATCTGCATGCCGCCGACGTCGCGGAAGTCCCCGAAGGTGATTTGAACGCCGACGATGCCCACGCCCGGGAGCTTCTGCAGAGTGTGCAGGTAGCGAACCAGGCCGCTCGACTCGTCGACCACCATGGTCGCCCCGAGGGCATCGCGCGGCACCACCCGCACCAGCAACGCGGACTTCTCGCCGATGGGAAGGCGCTTGAGAACTTCCACCTTCTCGTAGTGCTCGGTCCAGTCGCCGTACCGGACAGAAAGATCGTCGAGCAGCACCTGCTCCCGTTGCTCTCCGTCGAGCTCGTCAACGCCAGAAGACTTGGTGTAGGTCCACACCCGACCATCGTTTCTGACGACGAGCTGGTCGGCGATTCCCATCCGCAGCTCGTCGCGCGCCCGGGTGGCATCGAAGAGCGTGGTGAATGTCCCCTGCATCTGGCGCTTCTCGACCTCGATCGAACCGGATAGCCGAACGACTCCGAGTCCCGGCAAGCGATCGACACAATGGGCCTTCTTGACCATCGCGATCACCTCCGCGGCCGACGGCAGCCGCTCCTCGGGCCGGTGGCGCTGGTCGAGCTCGATCTCTGATCCGAAGATCGTGCGCATGGCCTTCGCCTTGCCGTCCTCGGAGAGCGCGAACTCGAGCCTGACTTGGGAGTTGGCTTCGTGGACGAAGTGCCCGGGCTGGTCGTCCGCCTTGAAGACCAGGTGCATCTTGCCCGGCCGCTCGAGGGTCAAGCCGTTACCGCGCGGGGTGATGACGTAGTAGGCACTGGCCGCCGTCTGATCCCAGTACAGCCCCGCTACCTGCTCCAGCTCCTGCGGGCTGGGCACTCGAGTCACCAGCGCGGGATCCGCGAGCGCTTGATCGATGAGCAAGGTTTGCAGTATCGGTTCCAGAGACACCCCGGCCGTCGTGCCGCGCGACTGGGTAAAGAACAGCACCATCAGGTCGTGCTCGGGCCACGCCCAGGCGTGGGTACCGTCGGATCCGCCATGGCCAAAGAGAACCCGTCGTGGCGCGCCCCCGGCCGCCGGTTCGGCGTAGACCATCCACTGCTGGCCGTAGGAGACGTCGATGCCTTCGAGGCTCGGCGGATAGTTGGTCATCGGTTGGCCTGGCGCCAACGCCCGAGCGACGGCTTCGGGAGAGAGCAAGCGCCGGTCGCCGACCCGTCCCCCATCCATCCACAGCGCCAGAAAGCGCGCATAGTCGATGGTCGTTGAGTACAGACTCTGAGAGGTCAGGAAGATCGGAAAGATCGGATCGTCCGCCGGCGACCAGTGCTCGGACCACGATCCGGTGCCCCCGGAGTATGCGGTCGGAATTCGGGCCATCACCCGGTCGTCCACCCGGTCGTTGCCGCCGAGCAAGGTGAACGTGTCGTTCATCGCCAGCGGGTCGAGGATGTGCTCCTGGATGAACTGTTCGACGGGTGCACCGGTGAGCTCGGCGACGATCGCGCCCAGCGTGTCGCTGCCACCATCGCTGTACTCGAAGCGAGTGCCCGGCTCGAAAAAGAGCTCGGTCTTCGCCGCTTCGGCGGCGACGTCGGCCAGCGTCGAGTATTCGGCCAGCGGGCGCTTGAGCGTGGTGAACGGTAGCCCCGAGGTGTGGGTCAGGAGATGGCCGACGGTGATCTTTCCCGTCTTCGGGCCGGCGAAGAAGGGCAGGATCTCGTGCACCGGCGTATCGAGATGCAGCCGCCCCTGGTCGATCAACATCTGGATCGCGGTGCCGACCAGTGGCTTGGTCATCGAGCGCACGCAGAACAGCGAGTCGACCTCGAGCGGCTGCTGCGCGTCGCGATCCTTCCAGCCGAATGCCTGGTGCAGCACCGTGCGCCGGTTCTTGATCACGAGCAGCTCGCCACCGACGATCTCGTCGTTGTCGATCAATCCCTGGACATGAGCGGTGAGCAGCGCGATGGCCTTCGCGGGAATGCCCACGCTCTCCGGGTCGGCCTCGGGAAAGCCGGGGTCGCTCGACAGCCTGGCGTGGGCCGCGGCGCCCGCCTTGCGGAGGACGAGCGGCAGGGAGCCGCCGCCCTGCTGCCAGCGCCCCGACGTCTCGGTTCCCGCATCGTTCGCCGTGCCCTCGTAGACCGCACCGGCGTAGGACAACTCCAGGCGCACGGTGTCGCCGTCCACGGTGAGCCGGCTGACCGGCATGCCGGTTCGGCCCTCGTCGGGGCTGTCGAAGGTCGCGGTCAGTCTCCCTCCAGCGTCGGCCGTGAGGACGAACGCGATTTGCAATGGACGTCCGGGGACCTCGAGCGTGCCTTCCCAGCGTCCGGCCAGCGCGGCTGCGATCTCGGGCGAGATCGCCGGCGGCGCGGGTTTCGAGGTGATCTCGGTATCGCCGACGCGTTCCAGCCGAAACGGCATCACGGCACCCCCCTGGGAGAGCTCGCCGGCAAGCGCGGCTCCGTCGTCATCGAGGACTGCATGAAACACCGGATTGCCGGGGATCCCTGGCATGGCGAACGAGACCGTCGAGCCGTCGACCTTGATCTGGGCCAGCGGGAAGTCCATGAGGCCTTGGGCCGGGATATCGATCTCGCCGATCCAACGGCCTTCGTCGGCAGATGCGATGTCGACGGTGATGTCGAGCGGGCTGCCGGGGACCTCGATGGAGCCCTGCCAGCGACCAGCGGGAGCCGGGGCGACGGCAACCGCGACGGTTGCTTGGGCGGCCGGAGAGGCCGCCAGGAGGGCAGCCGGAGCGGCCGCCAGGAAGGCTGGCAGGAAGGTTGCGCAGCCGATCAGCGCGCGGAAGCGGTTGTTCATGATTCTCCTCCGTTCGAGTCTTGGACTCGGCGGGGCTGAGCCCGCGGTGATTTCTTTCGGACGAGCGCGGCCAGTGCCGAGTCGACGATCTCTTGCAGCTGCCGCGTGCTCCGTCCGGCGTGGGCGGCGACGTTGAGGGACTGGAAGGTGGTGGTCAGAAAGCGAGCCAGGCGGCGTGGTGAGGCGCCTGGGCGAAGCGTGCCCTCGGCCTTCGCCCGCTGGAGCAACTTGCAGAAAGCGTCGTCGAGCTCGGCCACCGCACCCTCGACGCACTCGAAGATCGCCGGTGGCAACTCGTCGCGCGACAAGCAGGCCCGCACCACCATGCAGCAGCGCAAAGGATCGCCGTCCGGCCCACCGCGTCGCGCCACTCGGTCGAAGAAGTGGCGCAGCACCGCGAGCGCCGGCCCCGCGGCCTGGAGCGGAACGATGACGCGCTGTCGCAAGTCCACGACATAGCGATCGAACGTCTCGGCGTAGAGCGCCTCTTTGCTGCCGAACGTCGCATACAGGCTCGACCTCCGGATTCCCATCCGTTCTTCGAGCAGCGCGGTGGAGGTTCGCTCGTAGCCGAGCTGCCAGAAGACCTCCATCGCGCGCTCCAGGGCTTGCTCGCGGTCGAACTCTCGGTGTCGCGCCATGCGGCGAGTATACCCGATTCTGTACTGAACGGTACAGAATCGTTAGACGGTCGAAGCCATAGGCGAAGGCGAGCGCCCGGAACCTTGCTAGGAATTGGCGACCAAAGCAGCGGTGAACATGGTGAGGGTGGCAGCCCGCCGGGAACGAGAGACCCGATGGGACCGGCGACCGAGGGACCTTGGGGGGAATGGAGCAGGCGCGCCCGAAGGACTGGCACGCCCAGGGGAGAAGTAGCGAGGGTGAAACCGCGGACATCCGAGGCCGTCGAGCCGCGGCTCGAGGCTGTCCGCTACAATCAGTCCATTCGTTCCATAGGTACCTGCCATTGCGATCGTGCCTGCGGACTTGCGCAGTCAATGCTCGTTGCAGTGCGATGCAGGGCGAGGACGCCCCTCGGGTGCCCCCTCACTCTTCCAGCCCTATTTCCAGGAGTCCGCTCATGAACCCTTTCGCTTGTCATGCTCGTCTCGCTCGTTCGCTGCTGGTCGTTGTGGCGCTCGCAGGAGCCCTCGGCGCGACTGCGGGGTTTGCTCAGCCGCCGCAGTCACAGCCGGCTCAATCTGCAGGCGAGCTCGCCCAGCCAGCCTCGCCGCCTCCGGCGACGCCGCTGCCGCAACCGGCGACGCCAGCAGCCACGCCCGCCGAGCCCCCGAGTGTGATGGGCGCGGTCGATCAGGTGCGCGAGGGCAGCGGAAAGGTGTGGAGCGACTTCTTGCGCCCGGTCGGGGAACGCATCGCGTCGGCAGCGCCGGCCGCGGTCAAAGCCACCGCGTTGCTGATCTTGTTCTGGATTGTCGCGGTGATCGCTGGTTGGACGGTGACCTGGTTGCTCGGCAAGACCGACCTCGACAACCGGCTGGCCCGCGACCTCGGCCTCGAGAAAACCCTGGCCGGGCTCGAGAAGCGAGGCAGCTCACTCGAGAAGATCGTGGGTACGGCGCTCAAGTGGGTGATCCTGTTGTTCGGTTTGGTCGCGTTCTTCAACGCCCTCGACCTGACGATGGTGGCGGGGCCGCTCGGCAACGTGCTGACCAAGATCGCCGAAGTCGTGCCGGCGTTGCTCCGCGCCTTCTCCTACCTGGCGTTGTATTGGGTGGTGGCGACGCTGCTCAAGTTCGCGATCACCAAGGGCCTGGGAGCCGCCGGTTTCGACGAGAGAGTCGAACGGTGGGTCAAGCCTCGCGAGGTCAAGGGCGAGCTGGTCGGTCCGGGAGCAATGGTCGGTCGACTGGTGTTCTGGGTCGTGTTGCTATTCGGTCTGCCGCCGTTCCTCGAGGCGCTCGGCCAACAGGCCGCGGTCGAGCCGTTGCGCAACATGATGAGCCGGTTCTTCGAGTTCCTTCCCAACGTCGCGGCGGCGTTGATCCTGCTGTTCGTGGGACGGGTGGTGGCGACCATCGTGCGCGAAGTGGTGACCAATTTCTTGCAGGTCGCAGGCGCCGACGAGCTGGCGAAACGGGCGGGCCTGGGCACTGCCGAGCACAGCCGTCAGTTGTCGGAAATCGTCGGCGCAGTCGCGTTCTTCTTCGTGTTCATCGCGATCTTGGTGGCAGCGGTCGATGCCCTGCAGATCTCTGCGATCTCTGAGCCGGTGAAGCTCACCCTCGAGCAGGTTCTCGCGGCGGTACCGTTGGTGATCGTTGCTTCCCTGGTGATGGCGGTTGGCTACCTGGTGGCGCGGACGGTGCGCGGACTGGTCGAGGGACTGCTCGGAAGCGTCGGCTTCGACCAGTTGCCGGAGCGCGTCGGTCTCGGTTTCTTGATCCCCAAGCGCGGCGCCGGTCTATCGTCGATCGCCGGCAGCGTGTTGATGGTGATCATCCTGCTGCTGACCGCGCAGCAGGCGCTCGCTAGCCTCAAGCTGTACCAACTCTCCGATTTGCTCGGGGAGTTCTTTGGCTACCTTCCCAACCTGTTCGTCGGGGTGTTCATCTTGCTCGCGGCGTTCAGCCTCGGCGCCTACGTGGCACGGGTGATCGGGTCCCTGACCGCCGGATCGCCGTACGGCAAACTGGCGGCGTTGGCCGCCAAGTACGGGGTTTTCTTCCTCGGTTTCAGCATGGGGCTCAACCAGCTGGGGGTGGCGCGCGAGGTGCTCCAGATCACGGTCGCCGCGGTGCTCGGCGGCACCGCGCTCGCGCTCGGGCTCGCCTTTGGCCTCGGCGGCCAGCAGCGCGCTCGCGACTGGATCGATCGTCTGGGTAAGGTCGAACGATTGGAGGGCACCGATGGCGGCAGCTGAACAACCGGACTCTGGTTTTCCCAGGGACCTCGATGACGACTCCGACCCTACGCTTGATGAGGAATCGCCATGATGGATTGCGAAGAAAAAGAAGACGTGTCTCCGGTATGTCCCCACTGCAATAAGCCGTTGAGCACGGTGTGGAGCCGTCGCCTCAAGGCTTTGTGGGGGCGGCGCCACGTGTACTTCTGTCCGACGTGCCGCAAAGTTCTCGGAGTCTCTCATCGAAAGGGATTCTGGATGGGCTGAGGTTCCTGGGTGCCCGACGAGCGACCTAGCGTGGTCGTCGTCAAGGCGTACCAGACGACCGTCGCGCGGCGTCTCGGTTCGGGAGCGCCTAGCTCCGGTAGTCGAGGGTCTCGCCCTCGCTGTGCGCGATGACCGCCGCGCCGACGCTGTCGCTGGTGATATTGACCACCGTCCGATACATGTCGAGCGGCCGATCGACACCGAGCATCAGCCCGACCAGCGCATAGGCCGCCGGATCGGTTAGACCCACCGCCTCGAGGACGATGAAGATCATCACCAGCCCGGCCGAAGGCACCCCCGCTGCGCCGATCGAGGCCAAGAGCGCGGTGAGCACCACCATGCCTTGCTGGGCGAGGGTGAGGTCGACCCCCAGCGCCTGGGCGATGAACAGGGCGCCGGCGCACTCGTAGAGCGCTGTGCCGTCCATGTTGATGGTCGCCCCCATCGGCAGCACGAAGCTGGCGATCTTGTTCGACACCCCGGCGTTCTCCTCGATCGCGGTCATGGTCACCGGCAGCGTCACCGACGACGAGCTGGTCGAGAACGCCATGGCCATCGCCGAGCTCATGGCTCGGTAGTGGTGGAGCGGGTTGCGTCGAGTGAGCACGAAGTAGATCGCCGGCAGCACCACCAGGAAGTGAATGGTGAGTCCCAGCGCAATCGTCAGCATGTATTTGCCGACTTGTTGGAAGACTCCGAACCCCATTCTGCCGATGGCGGTGGCGATCAGAGCGAACACCCCGATCGGCAGCAGCCGGATGATGAAGTGAGTCATCCTCATCATCGCCTCAAAGAAAGCCGCGACCAGGTCGCGTAGGCTCTGTCCGGGTTTGCCGGGCATCGCGCTCAGGGTCGCTCCCAGGCAGATCGAGAAGAAGATGAGACCGAGGATGTCGAAGTCGGCGGCGGCGCGCACCGGGTTTGTGGGCACCAACCGGATCAGAACGTCGGCGAGCGAGCCGGCAGTCTCGAGGTCGTCCGGGCGAATCGGCTGCGCGGTCGCGGCGTCGATACCGACCCCGGGGCGCACCAGGTTGGCGAGCGCCAAACCGATGAGGGTCGCGAATAGGCTGGTGGTGAGGTAGAAGGCGAGGGTCTTGAGTCCGATCCGGCCCAGGCTGCGACCGTCGCCGATACCGGCGACCCCGCTTACGATCGAGGCGAAGATCAATGGCACGATGATCATCCGCAGCAGCCGCATGAAGATCTCGGCGGTCTTGCCGACCCAGGCGACCTCACCGAAGACGGCGGCAAACAGGCCACCGGCGACCATCGCGATCAGGATTTGCCAATGAAGCTTGAGTCTCAAGGAGAGCCTCCCGGGAAGACAGCGAGATCGAAACAGGTGTCTGAGATCTTAGCCGACCAGAGCCGATCCGGCGGTGGGGGCCGAGGGCGTGGGCCTGGGCGTTGGTGGCTGCGACTGGCGATCGCGCTGGCGGTCCTGGGCAGTGCGGCATGCGCTCACCTGTCGTACACCGGTCAAGCGGTGACCGGCGGCGTGCGGTTGCTGCTCAAGCGCCAGCCGATCGAGCAACTGCTCGAAGGCCACGCGATCGACGCTACGACCAGGCGCCAGCTCGAGTTGGTTCGTGAGGTGCTGGCGTTCGCTGCGAGCGAGCTCGAGCTTCCGGGCAACGGCAGCTACCACAGCTACGTCGAGCTCGACCGCCCGTACGTGGTGTGGAACGTGGTAGCGGCGCCGCGGTTCTCGCTCGAGCCCCTGGTCTGGTGCTTTCCGTTCGCCGGCTGCGTTTCGTATCGCGGCTACTTCTCCGAGCGCCGTGCCCGCCGGTTCGGCGCCCGGCTCGAGGGTCGAGGCTACGACGTCGCGATCTCGGGAGTCGCCGCGTACTCGACGCTCGGCTGGTTCGACGATCCGGTGTTGAGCACCTTTCTGGGAGGTTCCGAAGGCCAGCTTGCCGCTCTGTTGATCCACGAGTTGGCTCACCAGAAGGCCTACGTCAAAGGCGATACCCGGTTCAACGAGTCTCTGGCGAGCGTGGTCGAGGAGCTTGGCGTCAAGCGGTTTCTCGCGGCATCGGGACGTGGCGCTGAAGCCTCGGCGCTCGACCTCGCGCGCGATCGCGAGCGACAGTTCGACGGTCTATTGCTCGACTATCGCCGGCGGTTCGAAGTTCTCTACGCGACCGATCTCGGACCAGAGGTCAAGGAGCAGCGGAAGGCCGAAACCTTCGCCCAGCTCCGCGAGGACTACCAGCAGCTGCGCGATGGCTGGACCGAGGGGCCGGTGTACGACGGTTGGTTTCGGCGCGATCTCAACAATGCCGACCTTGCGTCGATCGCCGACTACACATTGTGGGTGCCGGCGTTGCGCGAGCTGTTCTCTCGTTCCGGTGACTTCGCGGGATTCTTCGCCACGGTCGCGGAGCTCGCCCGGCTGCCGCGCTCGGAACGCGAGCGGCGTCTCGAGGAGCTGTCGCCGGAAGTCCAGACAGTCGCTAGCCGGCCGGGCGATCGAGAAAGCGCCGAGCGCGATCGGGGAAGTCGGTGAACAGGCCGTCGACGCCGAGCTCGGAGTAGAAGCGCTTCAGCTCGTCCTCGAGGGTCTTGTAGGGCGGCGGCAGGTCGTCGGCTCGGAAGGTGTACGGGTGGACCACCAGACCCCGTCGATGGGCGCGCGCGACGATCTCGGGGTCGGCCTCGAGCAGCGACTTGGACGGTCCGATGCCGTTGGCATAGCCGACCGCCAAAGCGAGCGCGTCGTCGGTGGTCTGTTGGGCTCCGCGCTCGTCGCCGATCAGCAGTACCTGCGGCAACTTCGATCCGAGCGCCCGCAAGCGCTCCAGAGTCGCCGGCTCGAAACACTGGACGAAGATCGCCGCTCTCGGACCTTCGTAGCCGTAACGACCGACCAACTCGAGGAACGCCTCCTCCATCGGCAGACCGGCTTCGCGGTGCCAGGCAGGCTCTTTGAGCTCGGGGTAGATGCCGGCGGTGCGCCCGGTGGTGCGGTTGAGGCCCTGAACCAGTTCGATCATCTCGGCGAACGTCGGCACCGAAAAGCGTGCCACCGAAGTCTGGGGGAATCGCTGACCCAGTCGCTCGTGGACCGCGAGTCGACGGACCTCCTCGAGGGTGAGATCGGCGGCGTACCAGTGACCATCGGCCCGCTTGCGGTCGGGAAACACCTGGTCGACATCGGTGGTGGAGTCGAGGTGGATGTCGTGGACGCAGACGAGCTTGCCGTCGCGGGTCATCACCAGATCGGGCTCGATGAAGTCGGCGCCCATGCCGTGGGCGAGGGCGTAGGCCGCCAGGGTGTGCTCGGGGAGGTAGCCGCTGGCGCCGCGGTGAGCGATGACGATCTTCGAGGTCGGACGTTCTTGGCAGCGGCCGGCGGCAGCGGTCAGGACCAGGAGCGAGATCATTGCGATCACTGGAACTGCCTGGACCTTCGGCCGCAGCCTCAGGTGAGGGAGTCGAGTCTGCCGGTCCATGCCACCAACCCGTCGCGCGGCGCGGTCAGCTGCGCGCAATGAGGAAATCGGTCATTTCGGCGGCGGGTATCGGTCTGCTGAAGAAGAAACCCTGAATCGCTTGGCAGCCGTGTTGGCACAGGAAGTCGACTTGTTCCTCGGTCTCGGCGCCCTCGGCGATGGTCTTGAGCGACAGGGCCTGGGCCATCGAGATGATCGCCAGAACGATGTTGCGGCTGTCACGATCCTGGTCGTTGCCGGTGCCGATGTCCTTGATGAACGAGCGGTCGATCTTGATCGTGTCGAACGGGAACTTGCTCAAGTAGCTCAGGGACGAGAACCCGGTGCCGAAGTCGTCGATCGATAGTTGCAGGCCGAGGTTGGACAGCGCCTGCAGGCGATGGAGGTTGCTCGTGGTGTCTTCCATCGCCAAGTGCTCGACGATCTCGAGCTCGAGGTACTCCGAGGGTAGCTGGCTCTCCTCGAGGATCGTGCGGATGTCTTCGATCAGCCGGCCCTGGCGGAACTGCTGGGGTGAGACGTTGACCGACATCGGCATGCGTAGCAGACCGGCGTCCTGCCACGACTTGTTCTGGACGCAGGCCTTGCGGATCGCCCACTGGCCGAAGCCCACGATCAGTCCCATCTGCTCCGCCATCGGGATGAACCGGAGGGGCGGCACCAGACCGAGCTCGGGATGGTGCCAGCGCATCAGTGCCTCGGCTCCGCAAATCGTCTGGCGATCCGCTGCGTACTTGAGCTGGTAGTAGAGATCGAGCTGGTCGCAGCCCAGCGCCTCGCGAAGTTGGCTGCCGAGCTTGGCCTGTTCCATCCAGGAGTCGAACGTCGGCTTGTCGCGCGCCATCGTCGGTCGGAAGAACTGGAAATTGCTGCCGCCCCGTTCCTTCGCCGACACCAGCGCGGTCTCGGCGTTGCGCAACAAAGTCTGGGCGTCCTCGCCGTCCCACGGGTAGACACTGATCCCCATGCTGGCGGTCACGAACAGGCCCTGACCGCCGAAGTCGTAGGGGTCGTTCACCCGGCGCAGGATCTTGTCGGCGACGACGTTGATGTCCTCGTCGCGCTGGAGATCGCGGATGAGCAGGATGAGGTCGTCACCGCCGGAGCGCGCGACCGTGTCGTTCTCACGCAGGCATCCGGCCAGCCGTTGGCCAAGCGCCCGCAGCAGCAGGTCGCCCATCTTGTAGCCGAGGGTGTCGTTGACGTCCTTGAAGTTGTCGAGATCGAGGGTCACCACCGCGAACCGGTTGCGGTCTACCGCCGGCTTGACCTTTTCCTGGTCGACCAGTCGGTGGAGCTGGCTGCTGAAAGCGCCCCGGTTCGGCAGCGAGGTCACCTGGTCGAGTTGTGCCGAGTGCCCGAAGGAGTTCTCCTCGGCGTGGTAGAGGGTGAGCGCGGCGAGGTCGGCGGCAGCCTCGAACGAGTCGAGACGCTCGGCGCTGTAGCGCTCGACGGTCGGGAAATAGAAGTCGAGGGTACCGACGATCCGGCGCTCTCCCTGACGCCGCTCCGCGGGCCGGCGCAGCGGCACCGACCACGCCGACCGGAAGCCAGCGCCGAGCGCCGCGTCGGCGTGGTCCGGCCAGATCGGGTTACCGGCGATGTCCTCGACCACCACGGTCTTGCCATGATGGATCGCCGCGCCGCACGAGGCACCGCGCGCGCTGACCTCGACACCGTCGAGGCGGGTTGTCAGCTCGGCGGGCAGGTTGGGGGCTGCGCCGACCCGCAGCTGGTGGGTGCTCTGATCGTGGAGCATGATCGCGCACTTGGGTCCGGCGAGCATTCCTTCGATCAACAGGCACAGCTCGCCGAGCATCGCTTCCCGACTCGGCGCGTAGGTCAAGAGCTCGAGGATTCGCCGTTGCCCTTCGAGCATCAGCCGCGAGATCTCGATCGGTCCTGAGCCGGCGAGGTCGCCAATCGCGCCAACGGCACGTTTCGGTTCGATGAGATCTTCAGCGGGCATCGAGGAGCGAGCGTCCAGCTTCAGGAGTATAGGAAATCGAGGGAGGTCGGGCTGCTGCGACAGGGCGACGCCGGGGCGCAAGCGGGCGAGCGCCGGGTATCAGCTGGCGGCAGCCTCCACCTCGACCCGCGCGTCGTTGAAACAGGCGCCGGCACCCAGGTCGGTCAGCGAGTCTGGGACCAGGGCGTTGGCGGTGGTGCCGCTCGCGGTGGAGCGCGCCCACAGTCCCTTCGGCAGCATGGCGACTCCCGCCCGCAAGTCGGGGTTGGCGCGGACCGCGCAGCGCACTTCGCCGAGCTCGTTGTAGACCCGCACCGAGTCGCCGTCGCCGAGGCCACGCTCGGCGGCATCGCCGGGATGCATCTCGAGTGCGGCTTGACGGCGAGCCAGCTGGCCGAACGTCGAGCTGATGGTGCGCGAGGTTGCGGGCGAGATCAGGGCCAGCGGATAGCCGACAGCGCCCTCGCGCTCGCGGTAGCCGTAGAGGCCAAGCGGCGCCTCGCGGTCGAGTGACTCCGGGCACAGGTCGACCTTGCGATCGGGAGTGATCGGGAAACAGTCGACGAACTGGACCGGCCGGAAGCCGGTGACCGGCGCCGCCACCGTCCCCGCTGCCGGCACAGCGACGCCTCCGCCCTCGAGCAGCTGGCGTCCCAGAGCCGCGGGCTCGGTCTCGTCCCCTGGCTCGGAAAGGTCCAGACGCTGGCAGAGCTCGGCGAAGACTTCGACGTTGGAGCGCGCCTCACCGGGGGCGTCGGCGACCGGCAGCACCGGATGGAGCACCATCGCACCGTAGCCACGGGCGAGATCGTGGTGCTCGACGAAGGCGGTGGCGGGGAGCACCAGGTCGGCGTAGCGCGCGGTATCGGTCAGCACCTGGTCGAAGACCACGGTGAACAGGTCCTCGCGCTCGAGCCCGGCGCGCACTCGCTGTTGGTCGGGGAGGGTGGCCAGGGGATTGGCGTTGTAGACGAACAGCAGCTCGATCGGCGGTCGGTCGAGCTCGAGCAGCGATCGGCCAAGCCGGTTCATGTTGATCTCGCGGGAGGCGGGCGGCGTCGCCGCGGCGGCGCTCGCGAAGCGCCAGGCGCCGCTGTTGCTCATGGTGTAACCGCCGCCGCGCACCCCGAACTTGCCGGCGACCGCCGGCAGGGCCAGGATCGAGGCGATCGCGGAGCCGCCGTTGCGGTTGCGCTCGACGCCCCAGCCGCAGCGAATCACCGCCGGGCTGCTGGTGGCATAGAGCTCGACGAAGGCGCGGATCGCAGCCTCATCGACGCCGCAGGTCGAAGCCGCGCGCTCGATCGTCCACGCTTCGGCGCGCTCGCGCAGGGTGTCGGCGCCGTGACAGTGCTCGGCGAGGAACCGCGAGTCGGCGCGGCCGCTGCCAAACAGCTCGCGGATCACCGCCAGCGCCAGCCCGAGATCGGTCCCGGGTCGGGGGGCGAGGTGGAGGTCGGCCTTTTTCGCGAGAGGAGTGCGTCGCGGGTCGACCACGATCAGCCGCGCGCCGCGTTCGCGAGCGGTGCCGATGATCGGCACCAGATGGATGCCGGTGACCGAAGGGTTGGCGCCCCAGACCACGATCAGCCGCGCTTCTTCGTAGTCCTCGAGCGCGACCCCCGGCATCTTGCCGTAGAGACCCTTGGCGGCGGCGGTACTGGGTGCGGCGCACACGGTGCGCGCGAGCCGCGATGCGCCGAGCCGATAGAACAGCCGAGCGTCGGTGGTGTCCTGGCTCAGCAGACCGTTCGAGCCGCCGTAGGAAAGCGGCAGGATCGCTTCGCCGCCGTGGCGACGGCGCACCGCCTCGAACTGCTCGCACAACAGCTCCAGCGCCTGGTCCCAGGTCAGGTCCTCGAAGCGGCCGAGTCCCTTCTTGCCGACCCGCCGTGCCGGTCGCAGCAGACGATCGGGACCGTAGAGGTGCTCGGGCAGGCGGCGGACCTTCGAGCAGATGAAGCCGCGGGTCAGCGGGTTGATGTGCGAGCCTTCGACGCGGGTCACCCGGCCGTTCTCGACCTCCACCTCGAGGCTGCAGGAGTCAGGGCAGTCGAGCGGGCACGCGGTCGAGTGGGTCGAGTGAGTCGATGGACTCGATTGAAGCGCCATGGAGATCCTCCGCCGATTTCTCGCCGCCGTGTTGCCTATGCTAGCGGAGAGGAGCAACGTGGAACCGACGATCCAGTTGTTCGTGTACGGCAGCCTGCTGCGGGGCGAGTTCAACCACTCCCAATTGGCCGGGTCACCGTGCCTCGGCGAGGCCGCCACCGACCTCGGATTCTCCCTGGTCGACCTCGGCGCCTATCCGGGGATGGTGAAGGCGGGTCGCGGATGCGTCGCCGGCGAGGTCTTTGCTGTGACCCGCGCCAAGCTCGCCGAGCTCGACCGCTTCGAACAGCACCCGGACGTCTACTGGCGTACCACGGTGCGCCTGGCCGACCGTCGCCTGGTCCAGGCCTACCTGCTGCGCCCGGAGCTGGCGAGGGGGCGGCGTCGCATCCGTTCCGGCGACTGGCGGCGGCGCGCTGCTACGATTCCCGCCCCGAGCGCGCCGGATCGATAGACCGCGCCGAGATCACCCAATGAAAGGCCAGGACAATCCATGACCGAACGTGTTTTCAACTTCTCGGCAGGCCCGGCGGTGATGCCGCTGCCGGTGCTAAAGGAAGTCCAGCGCGACCTGGTGGCGCTTCCCGGAGTCGGGATGTCGATCCTCGGGATCAGCCATCGGTCGCCCTGGTTCGACGACATCCTTGCCGAGGCCGAAGAGAACCTGCGGCGGATCCTCGAGATCCCGAGCGACTACCGGGTCCTGTTCCTTCAGGGCGGAGCCCAGCTCCAGTTCTCGATGGTGCCGATCAACCTGCTCGGTCCGGGCCGTCGCGCGGAGTACCTTCTGACCGGTTCGTGGGGCAAGAAGGCGATGGCCGAGGCCAAGCGCGAGGGCGACGTCCACGTCGCATGGAACGGCAAGCCGGACTACGTGCGCGTTCCACGCGACGGCGAGCTCGACATCCAGCCGGGGGCCGAGTATCTCCACTACACCTCGAACGAGACCATCGAAGGCGTGCAGTTCGTGGTGCCGCCAGCGAGCGCAGGCGCGCCCCTGGTTTGCGACGCTTCTTCCGACTTCCTGTCGGCAAGCGTTGACTGGGAGCGGATGGGTCTGCTCTACGCGTGCGCTCAGAAGAACGCCGGCCCGGCGGGTATGACCGTGGTGGTCATCCAGGACCAGCTGCTCGCCCGCCGCCGTGATGGATTGCACTCGATGCTCGACTTCCGCGCGCACGCCGAGGCGGGCTCTCGTCTCAATACCCCGCCGGTCTTCGCGATCTACGTCTTCCTGTTGATCACGCGGTGGATCGAACGAGAGATGGGAGGACTCGCGGCCCTTGCCCGGTTCAACCGCGAGAAGGCGGAGATGTTGTATCGGCTGCTCGATGACAGCGGTGGCTTCTACTCGACCCATGCCGAGCGTGCGAGCCGGTCGGTCATGAACGTCACGTTCCGCACCGCCACCGAGGACCTGGACCGCGAGCTGCTCCAGCGAGCCGATCGGCGCGGCCTCGCCCAACTCAAAGGCCATCGTTCGGTGGGGGGAATGCGAGCTTCGCTCTACAACGCGTTGCCGCAAGCGGGTGTGGAGGCGCTGTGCGATTTCCTCGAGGAGTTCCGGTCCGAGCACCAGCGAGACCCGGTTGGCTCGGCGCGGCCGGTCGCAACCGCCGGGGCCGGCTAGAAGTCTTGAGGACGACCGTCGCGGCGATCATTCCGACCCATGACCGGGCGTCGTGGGTGCTGCGGGCGGTGCGCTCGGTGCTCGCCCAGACGCGGCCTCCCGAGCAGGTCATTGTGGTCGACGACGGATCGAGCGATGGCACCGCCGAGCTTCTCGCGCGCGAGACGCCCGAGGTCGTGGTGGTGCGCCAGGCACGCCGCGGCGTCAGCGCAGCGCGCAACCGCGGGATCGCCGCCGCTTCGACGCCGTGGCTCGCGTTTCTCGACTCCGACGACGAGTGGCTGCCGGAGAAGCTCGAGCGCCAGCTCGACGCGCTTGCCGAGAATCCCGATCACGTGCTTTGCCACACCGAAGAGGTGTGGATCCGACGCGGCAACCAGGTGCTGCCGCGCCGGATTCACAAGAAGCGCGGCGGTTGGATCTTCGAGGAGTGCCTCGAGCGCTGCGCGATCTCGCCGTCGGCGGCGATCGTCCACCGGCGGGTGTTCGACGCCATCGGCACGTTTGACGAGTCTTTGCCAGCGTGCGAGGACTACGACTTGTGGCTGCGGATGTGCGCTCGCTATCCGGTGCTGTTGGTCGACGAGCCGCTGGTGAGGAAGTACGGCGGGCATGCCGACCAGCTGTCGCGCGCCTTCGTCGGCGTCGATCGCTATCGGATCCGCGCGCTCGAGAAGCTGCTCGCCGACCCGCAGGTCAGCGCCGCGGCGCGCAACTCGGCTCGTCGCACCCTCCAGGAGCGGATCCGGATCTACGCTGACGGGGCGCGAAAGCGCGGGCGGCTCGCCGAAGCGGCGCAATACGAAGCCAGGCTGGGCGAGCCGGCGCGGGTCGAGGCGTGATCCACCTGGTGGTCGCGCTCGGTTGCGAGGCGCGGCCCTTGGTGCGGCGGTTCGGCCTCGAGCGGGTCGACCTCGAGGGTCCGTTTGCGGTCTACCGCGGTGACTATGGCGGTGACCCGGCGATCTTGGTAGTCAGCGGCGTCGGCCGGGCGGCGACGGCTGCGGCGGTGGGCTTCCTGTTCGGGGTCGGGGTTGGGGTTGCGGGCGCGGTCGCCGAGCGCAGGCGCCCTTGGCTCAACGTCGGGATCGCTGGCGGCTCGCGCTTCGACGACGGCTCTGCGGCCAGGATTGGCGATGCGCGCATTGCCGCGCGGGTCCACGACCAGGCCTCCGGCCGCAGCCACTACCCGCCATTGGCCTTCGAGCCGCCGGTGCCTCTGACCACGGTTACCACGGTCGACCGCGTGGAGCGGGCCTATGCCGATGCCGGGCTTTACGACATGGAAGCGGCGGCTTTCGTCGAGGCGGCCCGGCGCCTTGTCAGTGCCGAACTGGTGCAGGTGCTGAAGGTGGTGTCCGACACTCCCGAGGCGCCGATTGGGCGGTTGACCGCTGCGCGAATCGAAGAGCTGGTCGAGGGGCGCGTCGACGACGTGGCGGAGGTGGTCCGCAGCCTCACCGACCTCGCCCAGTCAGGGCCGCCGCCGCTCCCCGAGTCGTGGACCCGTGAGGCGCTCGCGGGCCGGCACTTCTCGGTCACCCAGCGACGCCAGCTCCGGCGGTTGCTCGAGCGCGTTCGCGCCGCCGGGCTCGAGCCGGCTCTGGGAGGCGATTCGGCGGCGACCGCGTCCCGGCTGCTGGCCGCGCTCGAGGCTCAGTTCGACGGGGCCGCTCTGGTTCTCGAGCCGCGGGACGGTGCGGCGCACCGGAGCGATGCGGGGGGTCGTAGATGATCCAGGTGATGTACGTCGAGGACGAGGTCGCCGACCATCCGCAGACTCTCCGGGCGAAAGCGCTCTTCCCGCGCGCCCAGGTGGTTCGTTGCGGTCGCTACGGCGAGGTGTTCAATCAGCCCGCCCAGAATTTCCGGCTGCAGAAACGCCAGCCGGCGCTGATCGTCGCTCGCAAGCACGACCACCAGGTATCGAGCGCACCCGCTGGCTACGGCATTGGCGGCCGTCGCAACTTCTACTTTTCCCACCTGCTGAACTGTCCCTACGACTGTCGCTACTGCTTTCTCCAGGGGATGTATCGGTCGGCCCACTGGGTGTGGTTCGTCAACTACGAGGACTTCGAGACCGCGATCGATCGCGAGCTCGCGGCCGACCCGGGCGAGGCCTGGTTCTTCTCGGGCTACGACTGCGACAGTCTGGCGCTCGAGCCAGTGACCGGCTTCGTCGGTGCGTTCCTGCCGTTCTTCGAGCGGCGGCCGCGGGCATGGCTCGAACTGCGGACCAAGTCGGTCCAGGTCCGGGCACTCCTCGCGAGGTCGCCGATTGCCAACGTCGTGGTGGCGATGAGTCTCAGCCCGCGCGAGGTCGCCGATGCTCTGGAGCACGGTGCGCCGTCGCTGGAGCGACGGCTGCGAGCGCTCGAGGAAGTGCAGGCCAGCGGCTGGCAAGTCGGTCTGCGTTTCGATCCGCTGGTTCACTTCGACGGTTGGGACGCGGCGTACGAGCGCTTGTTCTCGACCGTGTTCGCGCGCATTGACCGTGCTCGCCTGCACTCGGTGAGCCTCGGCGCCTTCCGCCTGCCAGCGAGCTTCCACCGTCGTCTGGTTCAGCTGTACCCCGACGAGCCGATGCTGGCGGCGCCGTTCGCCGAGCAGCAGGGGATGGTGAGCTACCGCCCAGACCTTGGCCGCGAGCTGTTCGATCGCTGCGAACGTCGCCTGCTCGAGCACGTGTCGAGGGAACGCTACTTTCCTTGCTCGGGGGAAGTCGCGGCGGTGGTAGCGTGACTCGCCCCGCCGTCGGCCGCTGGACTGTACGCTGATGTTCGCCTCGATGCTCGCCCTGGTGTCTGCCCTGATGCTCGCGATCGCAACCCCGAGCCTGTCGCTCGCCGAAGACTGGTTCATCGAGCGCGCCGCCGAGTCCGGTCTCGACTTCGTGCACACGAACGGGATGTCCGGGCGGCTCTACTACCCCGAGGTAGTCGGTGCCGGTGGCGCCCTGTTCGACTACGACAACGACGGCGATCT
>JAQBHE010000436.1:0-3920 GCA_032128015.1 Holophagae bacterium | reverse complement strand
GCTGGCGTGTTCGCGCGATCGTCGGCCGCCCAAGCTCGGCCGCTACCCCCGGAAGGGACAAGACGGTGCCGGTCCGATCTGCCGGACAAGCGATTTCGATGCGTTGATGAGGCGGTGACGATTCCTACGGCGCAGGTTCCTGGCAGCTGACAGCGCCGTGGATCGAAGAACGATCGCGGCCTTGATCTCGGAGGAGGTCAGGTCGATCAGCGGCGCGGTGCCCACGACCTGGACCGTCTCGCTGACTCCCTCGGGACGGAGCTTGATGTCGGTGCGTGACGTCTGTTCCAACAGCACCTCGACCGTGGCGGTCTTGGTGCTCATCCCGTCGAGGGAGTAAGTCACCTCGTAGCTACCGGGCGGCAGCGGCGCCAGCAGGTAGTCGCCATTGGCGCCGCTGGTGGTGCTACGCGACTGCGGCAGCACATCGCCGCGCGCTCCACTCGGACCCCGGGCGCCGCGGTGCCATCCGCGAGGGTCACCTTGCCGGTGATCGATCCGGTCTGTTTGGCCGACGGCGGGCAGGCTCAGCGACCGGATCAGCGTGCCAAGCCCCGGAACAACGGCTCGCGCTCGATCAGCGCTCGGGTGGTCGCATCCGCCGCTCGGACCGCGGCCCGCAACCGGTCCTCCCGGTCCGGCTCGGCGAGCAGAACGCTGACCTGGGCGCGCTTGAACAGAGCCATTGCATACCCCGGGTGATCGCGCCCGACTCGGTCCAGCTGATCGCGGGCTTCGACGAGTCTTTGCGCCGCAAGGTAGAGCACCCCGAGCTCCAGTTGATGACGGAACGCATCGGGGTCGGCGGCCAGAGCCCGCTCGAAGGCCGCAGTCGCAAGCTCGGTGCGACCTTGGGCCATTCGCAGTTCGCCGAGGTGGGCCAGTGCCGCTGCTGGCGCGGCTTCGAGGCCAGCAGCCCGCTCGAGCAATGCGCAGGCTTCGTCGAGCCGCTGCTGGCGCTCCCGAATCTCGGCCATGCCGACGACCGCGGGCAGGCGGTCCGGAGTCTCGGCGAGCACGCTCTCGAGCAGCGGCTCGGCCTGGTCGATTCGACCCGATCGCAGGTAGTGCATCCCCAGGTAGTGACGGACATCGGAGGATCCCGGCTGGATCCGTCGCGCGCGCTCGAACAACGCCAGCGCCTGCTCGGGGTGGTCGGTCAGAGACTGCGCGACCGCCAGACGCAACACCACCATCAGGTTCTCGGGGTCGTGCTCGATCACCCGCTCGAACACCGCGCTCGCGGCCGGATAGTCGCCGCTTGCGAACAGACCGGAGCCGCGATCGAGGTCGGCGAACAGCGACGCCATGTCACGGGGACGCGGCGCGTCGGCTCGCGCCACAACCACGCCAGACCAGTCCGCGTACCCAAGGCTGGCAAGCCGCCGCCGGGTCTCGGCGCTTACCGCCGGGGCGGGCGCCGTCGTCGCCGACGGTAGCGGATAGGCTCGCAAGGCCTGGCGGACCTCCGCATCGAGCTCGACGCGACCCGCGAGATCGTGCTCCTCGTCGGCATCGGCTTCGAGGTCGTAGACCTCGAGCGCTCCAGCGCGAATGACCTTGAGCCCGCCCGCGATCGCCATGACCTGCGGCTGCCAGCCGTACTCGAGAAACGGCTTCATCGCTTCGCCCAGGACGATCTCCCGGGTGTCCTCCAGCAGCGAGGCGGGCACCCCCGATTGCGCACTTGCGCCGGCCCAGTCGGCGATGGTGTCGAAGATTCGGCGGGTGCTCACCGGACGATCGATTACGGCCGGCTCGAGGCCAGTGCCGGCGATGATCAGCGGCACCCGCATCACTCCCTGGTAGAGCAGGTTGCCGTGGAACGCCTCGCCATGGTCCCCGCGACCCTCGCCGTGGTCGCCAGCGACGATGATCCGTCGCGGACGGTCGGAAAAACGAGCCGCGAATGCCGCAAACAGCCTCCCGAGCTGCCCGTCGAGGTAGGCGATCTCGCCGAGGTAGGGGTCCGCGGGATAGCGGCTGCGGAATGGCTCCGGCGGATCGTAGGGCTCGTGTGGATCGTAGTAATGGACCCAAACGAAGGCCGGCGCCGTCGGCTCGCGGGTCGCAAGATGGGCGAGCACTCGGTCGGTGGTGTCCACAGCGCGACGCTCGTTGGCGCTGCCGGCAAAGGCGTCGTCGTAGACCTCGAAGCCACGGGCGAGCCCGAACTGACGCTCGAGTGGCAGCCCCGAGACGAACGCCGAGGTGTGGTAGCCGAGCTCGGCCAGGACCTCGGCAATCAGCGGCTGATCGTCGCCGAGACGACGCGAGTTCTGGTGGATGCCGTGGACCGACGGGTAGCGGCCGGTGAGCATCGAGGCATGAGCGGGCAAGGTGGTCGGCGCGGTCGTATAAGCGTGAGCGAACACCACTCCGGAGGCTGCGAGACGATCGAGCTCCGGGGTGTCTGCGTGTGGGCGACCGCCAGTCAGCCGGTCGTAGCCGATGCGGTCGGCGCGGGTGGTGTCGAGGGTGACCAGCAGGATCGACGGGAGGACGGTCGCCGGCGACTCTTCCGGCGAGGGCGAGCGGTCGGCGCAGGAGGCCACCGCGAGTGCCACCGCCAGCGAAACGGTCAGCGAGACCGCCAGTGACACGGTCAGCGACGAGGCGGCACGGCGCGATACCTGCCGCCTCCGTTTAGTGCGATTCGTCGCGGTCAGCGCGCCGTTCAATGCAGCAGCTCGAGCGCCAAGGTCACCGCACCCTGCGCCGGCTCCGAGCGCAGCGGAGTGACCCGGGCGAGCTCGATGTCGGCGAGCGCTCCCACCCGCTCCTCCAACCGCGGGCAGCCGACGAACGCGCCGCCACAAAGCACCAGCGGGAACGGCTCCTCGAAACGCAGCTGACCGCGCACCGCGCGCGCCGCTCGCGCCAGATGGCCGGCCGCTTCATCGACCAGGTCGAGCGCCACCTGGTCGCCCTCCTCGACCGCTTGCTGGATCAGCGGCACCAGTCCGGCCACCCGGAAGCGCACCGACTGCAGCCGGTACACCCACCCCACCAACTCGGACGGGTCGTCGAGCCCGAGCCCGAGCAGCAGCCGCTCCCCAAGCACGGTGTCTGGCCCGCGTCCGTCGAATGCCTGGACCCCGCGGCGCAACGCCTCCTGGCCCAACCAGAACGCGGAACCTTCGTCGCCCACCAGGTATCCCCAACCGCCGGCCCGCGCGACCTGCCCCTCGCCGTCGACCCCGTAGGCGATCGATCCGGTGCCCGCGACCACCACGATTCCGGTGCCCGCCGCCGAGCCGGCAACCAAGGCGATCGCCGCGTCGTTGACGATCCGCACCGAGCCGCCGAAGCGCAGGCGGTCGAGCAGTCGCCGGACCGACCGCCGCTCCGCTGGCCGATCGGCGCCGGCGATCCCGACGCAGGTCGCCGCTACCGTTTCGGGAGGTCCAAGCTCCTGCCAGACCGCCAGCAGCGCCTCCTCGACGCCGTCCTCGCCGTCGACCTGGAGGTTGGCGCCACGGCCGCGGGCCTCGCCGACAAGCACCCCGGTCTCGTCGGCCAACAGGCCCACGGTCTTGGTTCCGCCGGCATCGATGCCGATGACGTAGCGCATGGGGGTCGACAAGGAGTTTCTCCGCGGGCTCTCGTTCGGCAGCTTCGGGCCCGCCGAGCGCCGGTCGTCGTGGGCGGTTCCAGATCAGGCTAGCAGGGACGCCACCCCACCGCCCAACCCCGAGAGCCCTTCCCCGAGAGCACAGCCCGAGAGCCCTGTCGCAGGAGCGCAGTCTCAGGAGCCCAGCGAGGATATCCTCCAGGCCGAGCAACTGGGCGCGGCCCACCCGGCGCGATCCACGATCATGGCAATCCACCGCCGAGACCGACCACCTCGGCCCGAGGCACGGCCAGGCGTCGGCGCCAGGACGTCTCAGGCGCCGGTCTGGGGCGACCTCGCGACCGAG
>JAQBHE010000435.1:0-3396 GCA_032128015.1 Holophagae bacterium | reverse complement strand
GAGCGCTCATTCCTGTTCACCAGCTTCTCGAAGCTGCTCGCGCCCGGGCTGCGTGTGGGGCTGCTCCAGACGCCCTCGGCGTGGGCGTCGAGGCTGCGCTCCGCGTTGTGGGCCACCCAGGGACTGGGCGCCGGCCTGCTCGCCGAGCTCGCCTTGCGATGGGCAGAGAACGGCGTCATGGCCGCGGTGATCGGGCGCCTGCGCGTCGAGGCGAGCGAGCGCTTCCAGCTCGCTCGCGAGGTCATGGCGCCGCATCGGCTTGCCGGCCACCCGTGCTCGTACCACGTCTGGCTCGAGCTGCCAGAGCCCTGGTCCGGGCACCGCTTTGCCAGTGCGGCGCGCGAGGTTGGGGTGCTGGTCAGCCCTTCCGATCTGTTTTCGGTGAGCCGGACTCAGAGCCACGCGGTGCGCGTCAGCTTGCTCGGCGTCGGGGGCACGAGCGAGCTCGAGAACGCATTGCGCAGCCTTCGGCTGCTGATCGACCAGCCGGCCGCGGTGTCGCGGTGGGTGGTCTGACGGCGTGGTCTTGACGGCGTGGTCCTGACAGCGTGGTCTTGTCTGCGATGTCTTGACTGGGCGTCGCGATACATTCTCTCCGTGCTCCAGCCATCGCCTCACCGCGCGGCTGACCGCGGCGCCCAAGCGCTGCTCGCGCTGGCTCTCGCCGGATTGCCGATCGCGCTCGGTTGCACGGACGCTTCGTCGCCAGCCGACCTCGCCGAGCAGGACACGGTCGCCGCGGGCTCCGGCGCTGCGGGGTCGGTCGCGAGCGGCAGCCCGGTTACCTGGACCGCCGATGTCGCGCCGATCGTCTTCCGCCGCTGCGCGCCGTGTCATCGGCCGGGAGAAGTCGCCCCATTCTCGTTGCTCGGATACGCCGAGGCGCGCCGGCGCGCCAAACAGATCGTCGAGGTAACAGCGAGCCGCTACATGCCGCCCTGGAAGCCCGAACCAGGCCATGGAGAATTCATCGGCTCGCGCGCCTTGAGCGCTTCGGAGATCGCGGTTTTCGCGCGCTGGGTTGATTTCGGGGCGCCGGAGGGAGCAGCGGGCGACCTGCCGCCGCTGCCCGAGTTCGCGGAAGGCTGGCAGCTCGGCGAGCCCGATCTCGTGGTCGCGATGCCGGAGACCTACGAGATCGCGGCCGACCAAGGAGTCGACGTATTTCGCAACTTCGTGGTGCCGGTGCACTTGGATCGCCGGCGCTATGTGCGGGCGGTGGAGTTCCGGCCCGACAACCGGCGGGTGGTGCACCACGCTCAGGTGTTGGTCGACGCCGACGGCAACGCCCGTCAGCTCGACGATCTCGATCCGCTCCCCGGCTACTCCGGGATGGTCAGCGCGGCGTCTCCCGGCGGTCACTTCATCGGCTGGACGCCGGGTCGGGTGGTGCGCGAGCTCGACCCCGATTTGGTCTGGGAGCTCGATCCCGGCACCGACCTGGTGCTCGAGACCCACCTGCTGCCGACCGGCAAGCCGGAGCGGCTGCGCTGCTCGGTCGGGCTCTACTTCGCCGACCGGCCGCCCGCCAAGCGCCCGGCGTCCATTCACCTCGGCGCGAGCACGATCGACATCGCCGCCGGCGCCGCCGACTACCGGGTAAGCGATGTCTTCGAGGTGCCGGTTGCGGTCGACGCGGTCTCGGTCTATCCCCATGCCCACTACCTCGGCAAAGAGCTGCGCTCTTGGGCGATCCTGCCGGGAGGCGAGCGGCTCGAGCTGCTGTGGATTCGGGACTGGGACTTCAACTGGCAGGACGAGTACGCGTACGCCATGCCCGTCCACCTGCCCGCTGGGACCCGCGTCCACCTCGAGGTGGCGTACGACAACACCGCGGCCAATGTCCGCAATCCTCACGATCCGCCGCAGCGGGTGATCTGGGGGCCGCGCTCGAGTGACGAGATGGGAGACCTGTGGCTCAAGGTGATTCCCCGCGACCCGGATCGGCTCCTCGAGCTGCGGCGCGCAATCTACCGCAAGGACGTGGTGCTCGCCAAGACGGGCTACGAGTTCACCCTCACCGAGCGGCCCGACGATTTCGAAGCCAACAGCCTTCTCGGCTACATCCTGCTTCGAGAGGGCAATGCGGCGGGCTCGATTCGCTACCTTCGAAGCGCTTTGAGGCAGAGTCCCGGCGCGTGGCAGGTCCATTTCAACCTGGGTGGCGCCCTGCTCCAGTCCGGCGACAGCGCCGGCGCCATCGCCCAGTACCGTGACGCAGTCGAGACCCGACCCGGGTACGCCGAAGCCCACGGCAACCTCGCCGTGGCGCTAGCGCAGAGCGGTCGAGTGAGCGAAGCGATCGCCGAGTATCAGGCAGCGACCGAATTGCGACCTGGGCACGCGCCCACCCACAACAACTTCGGTGTCCTGTTGACCCGGCTGGATCGGTTCGACGACTCGATTCGGCAGTTCGAGGCCGCCCTCACGAGCGACTCGACGTACTCACCGGCGCTCAAGAATCTCGCGAACTCGCTGGCGCGGCAGGGGCGTGTCGCGGAGTCGGTCGCCAGTCTCGAGCGGCTCGTCGAGTTGACGCCCGACGATCTCGAGAGCCGGCATTTTCTCGCTCTCGGGCTCGCCCAGCTCGGGCGGCTGGAGGAAGCGGTCAGGCACCTCGAGCTGGTCGTCGAGCGCGCTCCGCAGGATGCGGGCGCGCGGTCCGACCTGCTGCTGCTTCGACGCGAGAGCGAGGGCCGAAAACGAGGTTCTTAGGCGAACCAGGGAGCGGCTCTCGATCCATTTCGGTGAACGATTCAAGGCTACGGATCCAATTTCATGGAACTCTTGGACGATCCATGCTTCGGAATCGAATCAGGTGCGTGCTGAACGGCTACTACGTACTTGTCCTGACCTTGGCGCAGCCCTTGCTAGGGTAAGCCGCAGAGCTTCGCTTCACCCGAGGACAACAAGCGGTCGCCATGCGCCCGAAATCCCCCAAGTTGGTTCGTGAACCCTCTCACTCGTGAGAGCGGAAGCGGATCGTTCTTTCAAGAACCTGAGGAGGTACAATGAAAGCCAGTGTCATCCTGATCGTGCTTCTGATGTGCTCCATCGGCGTGGCGTTCGCCGATGGACCCGAGACCGGAATCGTCACCGGTCGGGCCATCGACGCCAGTGGCGGGCTCCTGCCGGGAGTGATGGTCACCTTGACCGGTAATCGCGGCGACCAGAGCATGGTCACCGGTCCCGACGGCAGGTATCGCTTCGCGCTCCTGCCGCCCGGCGACTACAAGGTGAATGGCCAGCTCGAGGGCTTCCGAGATGCGGGCGGCGGTGGCGCGGTCTCCGCAGGCGGCACGCTGGATCTCGACCTCAAGCTCGGCCTGTCGACCGAGGAGGAGATCACGGTCACCTCCGAGGCGCCGATGGTCGACAAGTACAACGTCTCGACCG
>JAQBHE010000434.1:0-8576 GCA_032128015.1 Holophagae bacterium | reverse complement strand
GATGAGGGTAGCGAGCTGTTGGTGCGCGCCCGGGTCACCGATTCGCGCGCCGCGTTCTCGGAAGTCGACAGCGCGCCCTTCGCGATCGCCGACGACACGAGTCCGCCGACAGTGACCGCGCTGACCGTCCGGGCCGCCAATGGTTCGGTGCCGGCCGTGCTGACCATCGGCACCAGCTTCACGATCGAGCTCCAGGCCGTTGATGCCGAGACCGCGGTGCTCGCGGTTCGAGTCGCGGTCGATCGCGCCGACCTGTTCTCGACTCCGTTGGTCGCGACCAAGGTTGCGGGTGGCGGCAACCTCTACCGCACTCCGAGCCTGGTGGTGCCGGCGGCACTCGTCACCGAGCTGACCCAGGTGATCGCCACCGCTTCGGTCGACGACCGCGGTGGCAACACCGGAACCGCGGCCCTCGCGTTCGATGTCGCGCCCGAGCCCGATCCCGAGGCGCCGACCGCCGAGTGGTTGACTCCCTGGCCGGGTGCGGCGTGGCCGGCCGACTACACCTCGGTGATCTTTCCGAGTGGTCCGGTGATGTTGTTGCGGGCGCTGGTCGTCGATACCAACATCGACGGCGCGGGCGCAGTGGTGCCGGGAACGATCGCCGAAGTGGCGTTCCGCGGCCCGGTCAGCGATGGCGCCGGCGGGGTCCGGTTGGCGGACTCCTGGAGCGTTGGCTTCTTGGTCGCTGGCACCGCCGGTCCGGGTCGCGGGGTCTTCGAATTGCCGTGGAGTCTCCCGAACGCGGTCCCGGCCGGCACCGAGCTGCGGTTCGAAGTGCGCGCGCTCGACACCGGCAGCCGATCCGTGGTGGCGGCGTCGCGAGCGGTCGCCGAGCCGTTTCGCAAGGTCTACGAGAGTGTTCAAGGAGCGGTGCTCGCAACCGATCCGATGCTGGTTCCTGCCGGCGACCCTGCCGGAGCGGTGTTCTTGCTCGCCGGCACGACCCTCAGCGTCTTCCCGCAGACCGATGGTTCGATTCGCCGGCTCGATGCGATGGTCCTGTACGCCGGCGGGGCGGTGGTGAGCGGCCCCGGGCCAAGCACAGTGACCGTGCGCCGCACCGTGCTCACCGCGCCGGAGGTCACCTCGTTTGCTTCGGCGGTGCCGTTCCATCCGCTCGAGCTCGAGATCGGTCGCTCGCTCGCCGTCGGCGCCGGTGCCGCGATCGACGTGGACGGCCGGGGGTTGCTCGGCGGTACCACGTCGCAGTCGGTGGCCCATGCCGGCGAGACCGCGTCGGCGACGAATGCCGGCGGCTCGCATGGTGGCCGTGGCTGGTTCGGTGCCCAGAACGGCTGGAGCGATCTGTCGCTGTTCCAACCGGGCTCGTCCTTCGACGATGTCCGCGATCCTCGACTGGCCGGCGGCGGTGGGCGGTCGGAGAGTTCGAGTCTGCGCGGCGGCGCCGGTGGCGGCGTTGTGCGGATCGACGCTCGCCAAGCGTCGGTGCGGTTGGCCGGTGATCTGACCGCGCGCGGCGGCACAGTGCAGAACGGTGGGGGCGGCGCGGGCGGTGCGGTGCGGCTGTTCGCCGGGCGGCTCGAAGGCCGCGGTGCGATCGATGGATCGGGCTCGAGCGGCGACTCGCGCACCGATTCCGGTGGCGGCGGCGGCGGCCGAGTGTCCGTCGCCTACCGAGAGCTCGGCCCCGAGGTCGAACTGGCGATCCAGGCGACCGCTCGCGGCGGCGACAACGGCACCTCCGGGTCGAGCAGCAACATCCGGTTCGGCGGCGCCGGCACGATCTACGCCGACACGATCGATCCCGCGACCATGGAGCCAACCGGCCTCGGTGAGGTGCGGGTCGAGAATCCCGATGGCGCGCCCGCGGCGATCACTCTGTTGCCGGCGCTCGGTGGTGGCTCTGTCTTCGCCATCGACCCGGTGGCGCGGACGCTCACCCTCGACACCTCCCGGGTCGAAGGCAGCACGGTCGGAGATCGGGTGGTGGTTGCGCGCGCGACCGGCGACGAGCTCGGACGTTTCACGATCACGGCGCAGCGCCGGGTCGCGGCTTCTGGCGCGCCGGGTGGTTTCCAAATCGAGCTGACCTTGGCCGCGCTCGAGTCCGAGCTCGAGGCTCTGGCGGCGACACTCGCGGTCGAACCCCTTCGATACCGGGGAGTCGCGCGGTACGCGTCGGTGAGTGTCCAGGGAGCGAGTCGTCTGGTAGTGACCGACGATCTCGAGGTCGGCAACGCCGCAGTCGTAGTGCCGGCTGTCAACGACCGTGCGAGCGTGGCGCTCGGCGTGTCTTCTCGGCTTCGCTTGCCGGGAGAGGCGCCCGCGATCGTGCTCAACAGCGTTCCCACCGCGGGCGCCGATGTCCGGGTCGGGTCGACCCTGGCGGTCGACTGGGTCGCCAACGACTTCTTGGGTATCGAGCGCTCGGTGGTGACCTGGACTTTCAGCACTGGACCGGTCACCCAGGTGCGGACTACCCAGCCGATCAGTGTCGGCTCGGGTGGCTCGGTGAACCTGACGATTCCGGTCACCGCGCCCGCGGGGCCGGCGAGCTACCGGGTCGAAGTGGTCGACCTCGCCGGGGTCAGCGCCGTGGCGTCGGCGAGCTGGAACGTGCTCGAGAATGGACTGCCTCAAGGCGCGATCGGGATGGCGAGCGGTGGCGCCGCCGAGGTCAAGGCCGGCATCGTGGCGTCGGTGCGAGTCGACGCCCAGGATGCGGAAGGAGTCGCGACGATTGCGATTGCCGCCACCGGCCCGGTCACCAGTGGTGCGAACCAGAGCCGCTCGGTCAGTGGTACGACGATCAGCTCGGTGTTCGCGCTCCCGGTCGACGTCGCGGCCGCCGCCGGCGCTTCGGTCGCAGTCACCGCCACGATCACCGACACTTCGGGGGTCGCCACCGTCGTCGGGCCGCTCGCAATCGCGGTGTTGGCGAACGAGTTGCCGACCGCGTCGATCTCGCTCGCCTCCGGGTCGCTGCTCCAGATCAAACCCGGCCAATCGACGACCGTGAAGGTGCATGCCGAGGATCCCGACGGCGTGGTCCGGGTCGCGCTCGCGGTCAACGGCCCAGTGGTCGTGCCGGCGCCGTTGACGAATACCAGTGGCACCGTCGTCGACAGCAGCTTCGTGATCACCGCGACCGCCGCAGCCACCGCCGGCCCGATCTCGATCGTCGCGACCGCCACCGACGCCGCCGGACTGACCGGCTCGTCGGCGCCGTTCGAGCTCCAGGTCGTCGAGGACTACTTGCCCACCGGATCGATCGCGTTCGCCGCCGGCACCGCGGCGTCGGTGCTGCCGGGCAAGACCGTGACCGTGCTGCTCAACGCCCAGGATGCCGAGGCGCTCGCGAGCGCAGTGCTCACGGTCAGCGGTCCGGTGGTGCAGCCCACCGAGACCCGAACGCTCACCGGCACGGTCGCGAACCAGTCCTTCCAAATCACCCTCGAGCGCACCGCGCTCTCAACGCAGCAGGTGGGAGTGGTCGTTGAGGTGCGCGATCTGTTCGGTCACGCGGTATCGACCAACAGCCTGGTGCTCGGGATCCTCCCCGATATCACCGCACCGGTGGTCAACGTCTTCGGGGTCGAGTCGAGCTACGTCGCCGGCGACCTGCTCCAGGCCACGATCACCGCCACCGACCAGGTCGGCACGAGCCGAGTCGACGTGACCTTCGATGGCGCCACAACGACGCTCGCTGGACCGGGATCGAGCTTCTCCTTCGTGCGCGAGATCGATCCCGCGTTGAGCGCCACGCGATCGACCAGCTTCGTGGTCACCGCCACCGATTACCACGGCAACACCAGCGCGCCGAGGACCACCGCAGTGGAGCTGTTCCCGGATCAGCCGCCGACGATTTCAACCGACATCGACTTCTTGGACACAAACCTCGTGTTCGTTACCGCAGGTTCTCTGTTCACGGTTGTGGCCTTCGCGCGGGACGACGTCTCGGTCGAGCGCATCGTGTTCGAGCTCACCGGAGCGGTGGTGGATCGTCAGGTGCGGATCGTCGGTGGGCCGGCGGTGAGCGAGCGCTTTGTCACACGAATCCCCGACGGCGTGCCGGCCGGGTCGCAGGCCGTCCTGCGGGCCACAGCGGTGGACAATCGCGGAAGCGTTGCGAGTCGGCAGTACGCAATCGAGGTTGCGGCAGACACCGGCTCGCCGTCGGTTGGGCTGTCGTTCTCGCCGGACCCGAGCTACGACCCCGTGAGCGGCAGCAGTCTGTACTTTTCGGGGCAGGTTGCGACTCTTAGCGTTGCGGCGAACGGAGGCACCGTGACGGAGCTCAGGATTGGCGGCGTTCTCGTCGCGAGTGGAGTCGACCACATCCGCTACGTCTGGAACGCGCCCGCAGTTGCCGCGCCAACCCCCACGCTGTTCGAGGCGCGAGCGGTGGGCGTTGCGGGCAACGCCGGTACATTTGAGGAAACGATCGAAGTGTGGCCGCAGGACAACGGTGGTATTCCCACCGTGCAGTTCGACTGTCCGACCACCGGCGCCACCTTGCCCTCGGCCTACGGGTTGAACCTCGCGCTCCGGGCGATGGACGACCTGGGGGTCGACCGAGTGGAGTTGTTCGAGGGCGCATCAACGACGCCGTTCGCTACGTTGATCCCGCCGAGCGGAAGTACGGCCACAACGTTCACCGCGAACGCTCCGCTGGTGCTCCCGGTGGTGACTGTGGCCGAAAGCGTCGAGCTGCGAGCGGTGGTCTACGACGACTCGGCGAACACTTCCGAGACGACTGTGACGCTTGCCGTTGTGCCGGCAATCGATCTTTCATCGGACGGCGGAGCGGCGAACGATTGGCTTGCCCTGGAGACAGAGACCGTGGTGTTGCGTAGCGGTGTTCTCACCATCGACCAGCCACGGGGCTTCGGAGGCTTGATCGTGCTGCCAGGGGCCACGATCACCCACCCGGCGTGGAGCGTCACATTGCAGCCGCATCTCGACCTGTTGGTGAACGGTCCGGTCTACGTCGCCTGCGGTGGTGCGATCGATGTCACAGGTCGCGGCTTCGAAGCGAACGCCTCTTATTCCGGGGCGGTGCTGCCCGGCGCGAACTCGGGCGGAGCTCACCTAGGAGAAGGCGGGATCAACCAGGCGCCCGCGGGCGGGACGTATGGAAGCGTCAGACGACCCAACGAGGCTGGCGGCGGTGGCCGCAACACCGGCTCGGGCCGTGGCGGAGGGGTCGCTCGATTGGTGGCCGCCGACCTAGTGCTCGATGGCAGCATCGCCTCGAACGGTCAGATCGGACAGGACACCTTCTCGGCTGGCGGCGCCGGTGGCTCGATCTCAGTCGTGGTCGTGGGCGAGATCTCGGGCGCCGGTTCGATTCGGGCCAGCGGCGGCGATGCACGGGACGATGGCTTCACCGGATCTCCGGGCGGCGGCGGCGGGGGTGCTGTCGCGGTCGAGTACGGCAGCGTCCGGTCCGAGGGCATCCAAACCGGCTCGTCGACGGGGACGATTCTCGATCGCTTCGAGGCCCGGGGCGGGGCCGCCGACATGCAGGGTGCGCCCGGCACGGTTTTCACCTTGCAGTCGGGGGCCGACTACGGGAATCTGCTCGTCGCGAATGCGCCGGGGTCGCCGGTTTCGCGTTCCACTGTTCTGCCAGCGCTCGGGAGCGGAATCGCCGGAAACGGCACCGCCGGGGACTGGCTCGTGATCGACCGCTCGACGCCAATCCCCAGCTATTTTGTCGGGCACTGGGTTCGGGTCCACGACTCTGCCGGTGCATCCCGCGGCGAGTGGCAGATCGTCGAAATCTCGGGTTTCGCGCTGCGGCTAGGAGGCGGATTCTCTCAACCGGCCGATCTGCAACCTGGCGATCGCTGGGAGGGGTTCTATCCCTTCGGGAGTGTTGAGACCTCTCACGGAGTCCGCCTGCTTAGCGACGATCCGATCGAGGTCATGTACTACCAAGAGATCCGAGGAACTGTGGAGACGCGGGCGATCCACACCAGCCAGCTGGTTGTCGGTGAAGGCGCGCTGCTCACTCTTCCGCCGTCGATTGATCCTGCGAATCCCGAGGATCTGACCATTGTCGCGGGTCTGCTCACCATCGAACCCGGTGGGTCGATTGACGTTTCTGGTCGAGGCTACGATGCCGGTGCGACGCAGCCGGGCGCGGGCCTTCCGGGAGCCAACTCAGGAGGCAGTCACGTCGGGGTGGGTGGCGTCTCCTCGAGCCCTTCCGGCACCGCCTACGGCAACGTTCGCCGCCCCCTCGAGAGCGGGTCAGGTGGTCGTAACGCAGGCTCAGGTCGCGGCGGCGGCGTCGTTCGTATCGACGCAGGCGATCTGCAGCTGGTATCACCGACCAGTACGATCCGCGCGAACGGCGAGGCGGGCCAGGACAACTTCTCGGCGGGCGGCGCTGGCGGTTCGATCTGGATCACCCTTTCCGGTCAGATCTCGGGAGACGGTGCGATCGAGGCCCTGGGTGGCAACGCCCGCGATGACGGGTTGTCGGGCCAGCCAGGAAGTGGCGGCGGTGGGGCGATCGCGATCGAGTATGGAGCCCAGGCCGGTAGTGTGTTGTTGAACACGCGCGCATTCGGCGGCAACAGCCCAGCTGCGGGCGGCGCCGGCACCGTGGTGCTTCGCGGGCCTACCAGTGTGCACGGCGACCTGATCGTCGACAACGCCTCGATTGCCGGTGGCCCGACGGAGTTGCCAGCGCTCGGTGGCGGTGTCGCCCAGGCCGGGAGCGCCGGTGCAGCGTTGGTCACAGATCGCGTGAGTGTGCCGCCGTACTTCGCTGGTCACTGGGTCGAGATCCGCAACGCGACCTCGGGCCTGCGCGAAGGAACGTTCCAGATTGCCGCGATCTCCGGGGTGATGATCACCCTCGAGCCCGACGGTATCGCAGTCCCGAGCGTCGACCCGGGAGACGTGTGGCAAGGGGTCTATCGTTTCGACGATCTAACGATCGCCGGCTCGGTGGCTCTCGATAGCGCCGATCCGATTCGCCTCATCGGCACCCACTACATCGACGGCGAGGTGACCCTTCGGAGGGTGGAGGCGGATGACCTCGTAGTGACAGCGGGGTCGAAGTTGGGGCATCCGGCGACCGCGAGCGCGACGTCACCGGAGCGGCTCGAGATCATTCTCGGAGGCGATCTGATCATCGAGGCGGGGGGCGCCATCGACGTCTCGGGCCGCGGCTACGACGCCAACGTGACATTCGCTGAAACGGCGCTTCCTGGCGCCAATTCGGGAGGCAGTCACCTCGGCGAAGGTGGGCTGTCATCGGCTCCCGCCGGCGCAACGTTCGGCAATGTCTTCCGTCCGGTCGAGAACGGGGCCGGCGGGCGCAACACCCTTTCCGGCCGCGGTGGCGGCGTCGTGCGGATCGTCGCCGAGGACCTCTCGCTCGCTCCGACCGCCGCGATCCGTGCGAACGGCCAGCAGGGCCAGGACAGTTTCTCGGCGGGCGGCGCCGGCGGCTCGGTGTGGATTACTCTTGCCGGTCAGCTCTCGGGCGACGGTGCGATCGAAGCGCGCGGCGGCAATGCGCGCGACGATGGCTTCTCGGGCCAGCCCGGCAGTGGCGGCGGCGGCGCGATTGCGCTCGAGTACACGTCATCTTCGGGTTTGGCGTTGACCAGTGCCGACGCCGCGGGCGGCGCTGCTGAGCTGCCGGGCGGCGCCGGTACGGTCTACCGGGTCGGACCGAGCGCGACCTACGGAGCGCTTGCGGTGGACAACCGCGGCGTCGCCGGTCGCGCCACCGTACTGCCGGGTCTTGGTGCCGGAGTCGCGGTGGAAGGCACCGCAGGCGCCACCTTGGTGACCGATCTTACGGCCGACATCCCGAGCTACTTGGTTGGCCATTGGGTCGAGATCACCGCCCCCGGCGGTGTCCGCAAGGGCGTGTGGCGGGTCGGTTCGATCGCCGGTCGCGCCGCGACTCTCGTGTCTACTGTGGCGGCGCCGGTCGATCTCGCGCCCGGAGACAGTTGGCGCGGGGTTTACCTCGTGGATTCGCTGACGGTAGGCGGCGGTGCGTCGCTGACGTCGACCGATCCGGTAATCGAGGGCGGCTTCCCGCTGCTCGCGCCTGGTAATTCCGAAGACGCAGGCCTTGCCAAAACCTCCGAGCGGGCCATCGATGCCGTGATCCCAAGTCACCGAAGCGGCCAACCGAGCCCTCCGTGAGCTCCATCTTCCGAGGAATCGCTCCATGCTCCGATTGAAGGCTCTCCCTACCTCGGGCCGCCAACGTGTTATGCGACCGGTCGCGCTCGCGTCGCTGCTGTTGTGCGCTTCAATTCCGATCGTCGGCCAAGACTCGACGAACCTGTTTGCCGAGCCCTTCGTAATCGAGCACTACTTGGTTCATGACGATGGCGCGAACGGGAGGCTGCGAACGCCGACGATCACCGATACCTACGGTGGCGCATGGATCGTTTCTTCGCGACCCGACGGCAGTCGCGTGATCGTCGATCTCGAGCGTCGCGAGCTCACCGAGATCGACCCCGCCCACGGCAGCTACTGGACCGTATCGTTCGTCCGCTTCGCCGATCTCCAGGACCCTCAGGACCTTGGATTGGAGCACCAGGCTCATGTCTCCGATTTCGTCGAGGAAG